>CAZIFP010000406.1:0-2187 GCA_964538105.1 uncultured Bifidobacteriaceae bacterium | reverse complement strand
ATCGCGATCCTGATGAACCTGACCAATTACCCCTCCGGCGGCGCGACGGCCAACGCCAACTACCAGAAAAATCCGCAGCAGACGGTTTTTCTGAATGCCAAGATGTCGGGCTGGGATTCGACACAGGGCGGAACGCCGCCGGGCGGCGTGGACAACGGCCTCGTTTATCGCGACCCGTGGGGCAATCCCTACATCATCTCGATGGACTTGAATTATGACGACCAGTGTCAGGATGCGTTTTATAGCCTGCAAACTGTGTCCCAGCAAAATGGCACCGCCGGCTACAACGGACTGGTCAACAACACCGACACCGGCGGCAATGGAAATAATTTCCGCTATCATGGCAGGGTGATGGTCTGGTCCGCCGGGCCGGACGGAAAAATAAATCCCACCCTTTCGTCCAAAACAGCTCCAAACAAGGACAACGTTTTGAGCTGGCAGTAAAATGAAAAACGAGTTGCATGTTGCAGGTGCCAAGTTGCAGGTTTCCCGGCGGAATCGGGCGGCCAGTGGAACTTTCAACCTTCAACCTTCAACCTTCAACCTTCGCGCCGCTTTCACGCTCATCGAAATGCTGGTGGTCATCGCCATCCTCGGCGTCCTGGCGGGGCTGACCGTGCCGGCGCTCAAGAACATCGGCAAGTCGAACGTGCAGGTCAGCGCCGCGCGCCAGATGCTCGACGATGTCGGCCGCGCCCGCCAGCTCGCCATGAGCCAGCGCACGACGGTCTATATGGTTTTCGTGCCGACGAATTTTTGGAACACCACATTCGGATCCGGCGGCTTTAACAATAATTGGTTCACCAGCCTCACTCCGTCGGCGCAGGCCGCCGCCACCAACCTGTGCGACTATCAGTTGACCGGCTACACGTTCATGGCGAACGGCGGGGTGGGCGACCAGCCGGGCCGGCATGTCTGGCATTATCTCGCGTCGTGGCAGGCGCTGCCGGACGGAACCTTCATCGCGCAGCAGAAATTCGACCAGCCGCCATATCCATTCGCGCCATTCATTATCAAAGACCAGATAACCCAAATTCCATTTCCCATTTACGGTTTCAACGTCACCAACATCTTCCCGTTCCCGACGGTGACGAACGCCGCGTCGGTGACGCCCGCACCCGGTCTCCCTTACCTGCCCTACATCGCGTTCAATTATCTCGGCCAGTTGACGGCGGACGGGGTGAATGCGGCCACCCGTGACGAATACATCCCGCTCGCGCACGGCGGCGTGAACGATGCGGTGGACGTGAACAAGGCGCTGCAGTTCATCGCGCCCTCGGTCCGGGAAACGCCGCCCGGCAACAGCACCAACCTCGCCTACACCATCGTTCACGTGGACGCGCTGACCGGCCGCGCCGTGCTGGAGTTCCACAAGATCCAATGAAGCTGCCATTTATGATTTACGATTTACGATCTGCGATTTGCAAAAAGTCGGCGGCGCTTTCTGTTTTCAATCATCAATCATCAATCAAAAATCATAGATTCCAGCGCGCCTTCACGATGATCGAGATCGCCATTTGTCTGGCCATCATCGGCATCTCGCTGGTCGCCATCGTCGGCGTGCTGCCGCTGGGCATGAACGTCCAGCGGGAAAACCGCGAGAGCACCATCATCAACCAGGACTCCACCATCCTCCTTGAAGCCATTCGCAACGGCGAGCGCGGCATGAGCGATTTGACGAATTACGTTTTCCTCATCACGAATTCTTGGGCTGCATATCATCCAAACGGAAACCAGTTCTCTGCCGGTGGCAACGGCTACAGCTTTTCCATGACAACCATCGCGCCGCAATACGCTGTTCCACAGGGGACGTTCACCGCGCCAGCCTCAACCATCAGCAACGGGACGAACATCATCGGGCTGTTGAGCACGCCGGAGTTCACGGACATGAACGGCGGTCCGATCAACAATCTGCTGGCTGGTGATTATTACAGCAACCACATTGTCGCCTACGTCCGCTCCATCAGCGGCCCGGCCGTGGAAAAACCGCCGCAGGATAATCAGCTGCTTCAGGCAGATTCTTTCACTTACCGAATTTATTGCGTCAACGCGCCGGTGGCGACGGACACGAACATTTTTAATACGACAATCTATCCCAACGGTCCACCCGCTTACAACCAGCAGCTCGCAGCGAACCTGCACGAGCTGCGCCTGACGTTTCTCTGGCCGCAAAATCCCAACGGCAAG
>CAZIFP010000405.1:0-2192 GCA_964538105.1 uncultured Bifidobacteriaceae bacterium | reverse complement strand
GCACCCATAGCTCAATTGGATAGAGCGGCTGACTACGGATCAGCAGGTTAGAGGTTCAACTCCTCTTGGGTGCACCACTCCAAAACTCCAATTTTTTTCAACAGGCCTGTGAATCCACGGTTTGTATAATAACTCCGCAAGCCCGTTTTTCCCCTGACAAATGCCTGGCAAAAAATGGAATGTATCGGGTTGGTCTCTGCCCGCGCCACAGAGCCGGGACTGAACGAACGAAAGATTTTCCAAACGGGCCGGCCATGGCGGCACTTCCGATTTTTTTCACAATCATTCGTCTTAAAAAGTTTTCAAAAATAATTTGACGTGAATTTGATGACGTGATACAAATTACTACGCATCTGAACTAAATCGAAAAACACAAAAACACTGTATTTGCATGAGCATGATCAAATCTAAACTTCGTCTGAACGCGGCACCGATCCAATCGGGCTTCCGTTCGTCAACCTCAATCATCAGCCTGCTGGCCTGCGCGGCCGTGCTGCTGGTCGGACTCGTCCTGTCCGGCGGCAGCGCCAGGGCCGTCAACGTCCTGATTAATCCGGGTGCGGAAACCGGTGACTCCACCGGCTGGACGCTGGATCCGGATGGCAGCATTGCCTCGACCAATGGCTACTATTATAACGGCGGTGCAGATTATCCGCCGACGGCCTCAAATATCCTGGCGCATACGGGCGAGTATTGTTTCAAGACCTATCAAACTTATGCCAATGCCGCCACCCGGATTTATCAGGATTACGCTGCCGGTCCCGGTTCGCAATGGACTGCCAGTGTTTATGCCCTGTCGCATTCGCAGGATTACATCAGCACTCCGTGCAACGCGCATTTGCAGGTTGTGTTTTATGACAATGCGTATAACGCGCTGGCGGTCTATGGATCGGTGTTTCTGGATCCAACCGATCTATCCGGCTTTGGTGTGACTTGGGCCGTTGTTCCTCCGATGGCGGTGGATGCCAGCGGCTGGCTCTATCTTTCAGTGACCAACAGCTATGCCGCCGACCCTGCCACCGAAGGGAATTATGACAACGTGATCACACCGCCGCTCGTGGCGCCCGCCGGCACGACCTATGTGCGTTATCAAATGGAGTTTGATGACGGAGCCGGCGGTGGCGGCTCGGTTTTCTGGGATGATTGTGATTTGGAAAAAATCTCCGGATCCGATCCCGACATCACCATTCCGCCGACCAACCAGATTGTTTCCGTGGGAAGCAAGGTCACCTTCAGCGTGGCGGGCACCGGCAACACCGCCTTGTCTTATCAATGGAAAGCAGGCACGAACAATATCAGCGGGCCGCGCATCAGCGGGGCCAACAGTGCGACCCTGACCATCTCCAATTGTGCCACGACGGACTCTGCCAACAATTATTATAGCGTGGTGATCACCGACTCGAATGGCTCCATCCAGAGCGTGCCGGTGGGATTGACCGTGTTGACCACGGCGGCGGCGGCCAACGCTTTGGGACCCAATGCCGGTTTTGAAACCGGCATTTGGAATCCGCCCTGGCATCCGTTCAACGGCTACGGAATCCAGACCACCAACAACGTCTATTATGAAACAACGATTCCGGTCAATGTTTACGACGGAAAATATGTTGTGCATGTCTATGATGGCGGGACAGACAACGGATTCTATTATACGGCCGGTGCCATCACCGTCACCCCGGGTTCAGTCTGGAAGGCGGCCGGGCACGCTTATATCACATCAACGTATGATAATTTGAGCGCCAGCAACACCTGCCGGCTTCAAGTTCAATTCAAAGACGTGAACACCAACGGCATCGGGCCGACATACGAATCCTTCAAAATTTATGGCGCCGGCTACACCAGCCAACCACAGATGGCCCGGGATACCTGGGTGTATTTGCCGGTGACAAATGTGGTGGACAACACGGACACGCCTACAAATACAGTGCAAGACTTCGTTGCGCCAGCCGGGGCGGTTTTTATCGGTTATCAAGTTTACTACTACGCGCCTGGAGGCGCGCTCAGTGGCACGGGTGGCTCGGTTTACTGGGATGACATGGAGCTTTATCAAGTGATTCCCACCACCATTACGCCGGCGGTGAGCGGAACCAGCTACAAAATTTCCTTTGCAACCCGTGGCGGCTCGACTTACGCGGTGCTTTACAAGAACAACCTCACCGATCCGAGCTGGAGTGTGCTGCAAGGCAACATTGCCG
>CAZIFP010000404.1:0-2197 GCA_964538105.1 uncultured Bifidobacteriaceae bacterium | reverse complement strand
TGCCCGAAGGCAAAAAGAAAATTAAGCATGACCCGGAGAACGGCATTTCCGTTTATCCGGTCCGCAAGTTCATGCGCTCGAATGCGGCCACCTGCATCAACCAGAAGATTCTGGTGGAGAAGGGCGACCACATCAAAAAAGGCCAGGTGCTGGCCGACGGTCCCTGCACGCAGGGCGGCGAACTGGCGCTCGGCCGCAACGTGCTTGTGGCATTCATGCCGTGGAACGGTTACAACTTTGAGGATGCGATTCTCATCAGCGAGAAGATCGTCAAGGAAGACATTTTCACCTCGATTCACATTGATGAATTCGAAGTGGCGGCCCGCGACACCAAGCTCGGACCGGAAGAAATCACCCGCGACATTCCGAACCTCGGCGATGAAGCGTTGAAAAACCTCGGCACCGACGGCGTCATTCGCATCGGCGCGGAAGTGAAGCCCGGCGACATTCTCGTCGGCAAGATCACGCCGAAGTCTGAAACCGAGCTCGCGCCGGAAGAACGGTTGCTCCGCGCCATCTTCGGCGAAAAAGCCGCCGACGTGAAGGACACTTCGCTCAAGGTTCCGTCCGGCACTTACGGCATCGTCATGGATGTGAAAGTTTCGTCCAAGAAAGACGGCGAGCGCACGGTCAAATCCTCTTCCGGTGAGGAAAAACGGCATTCGAAGCAGATCGAGTCCGACCACCAGAAGAAATTGAACGAGTTGCAGGACCAGTTGACGGAAGCGTTGAGCAACATTCTGCTCGGCGAAAAAATCCCGCTCGACGTCGTGAACTCCGAGACCGGTGAAATCATCATTCCCGCGAACCGCAAGATCACGAAGACGCTGCTGCGCAAGCTCGCGACGGTTTATGATCGCATCGAAATTGATCCGTCCCCGATCCGCAACAAGATCACGGAAATCATCGGGCAGTTCAAAAAGAAGTTCGACGATTTGCAGATGCAATACGACGAGGAGATGGAACGCGCCGATGCCGGTGAAGGCATTGAAGCCGGTATCGTCAAGTCGGTGAAGGTTTACATTGCGTCGAAACGTAAATTGTCTGTCGGTGACAAGATGGCCGGACGTCACGGTAACAAAGGCGTCGTCGCCAAGATTGTCAAAGAAGAAGACATGCCGTATCTCGCGGACGGAACGCCGGTGGAAATCGTGTTGAATCCGCTGGGTGTGCCGAGCCGTATGAACGTCGGACAGGTTTTGGAAACGCACTTGGGCTGGGCGGCGAAGCTGCTCGGTTTGAAGTTCGCCACGCCGGTGTTTGACGGCATGAAGGAAAAGGAAATTCGCGGCTACCTCAAGCAGGCCGGTTTGCCAGAACACGCCAAGACGCATTTAATTGACGGACGCACCGGCGAACAGTTCGACCAGGAAATTGTCGTTGGCTACATCTACATGCTGAAGCTCGGTCACTTGGTGGCGGATAAAATTCACGCCCGCGCGGTTGGTCCGTATTCGCTCGTCACCCAGCAACCGCTGGGCGGCAAGGCGCAATACGGCGGCCAGCGCTTCGGCGAAATGGAAGTGTGGGCGATGGAAGCCTACGGCGCGGCTTACACGTTGCAGGAGCTCCTGACCGTGAAGTCCGACGACGTGCAGGGCCGCACGCGCATCTACGAGAGCATCGTGAAGGGCGACAACTCGCTCGAAGCCGGCATCCCGGAATCGTTCAACGTGCTCGTGAAGGAAATGCAGTCACTCGGCCTCGATGTGAAGGTCGGCTACACCAACCCGGCAGAACATCCAACTGACAACAGCCAGGCGGTTGCGGCTTTGACCACGGAATAAATTATTTATGACTACTTCAAAAGAAAACGCCCGTGAGTTGCTGGGCTTGGAAAAAGTCAACCAGGTGGATTACATCGGGATCACCCTTGCGTCGCCCGACGCCATCCGCTCCTGGAGCAAGGGCGAAGTCAAGAATCCCGAGACCATCAACTACCGCACGTTCAAGCCGGAAAAGGGCGGCCTTTTCTGTGAACGCATTTTCGGTCCCGTCAAGGACTGGGAATGTTCCTGCGGCAAGTATAAGCGCATCAAGCATCGCGGCATCGTCTGCGATCGTTGCGGCGTCGAGGTGACGCTCGCGCGCGTCCGCCGCGAACGCATGGGCCACATCGAACTGGCCGTGCCGACGTGCCACATCTGGTTCTTCAAGTGCATGCCCTCGCGCATCGGTCTGGCGCTGGACATGACCG
>CAZIFP010000403.1:0-2204 GCA_964538105.1 uncultured Bifidobacteriaceae bacterium | reverse complement strand
TTTCCGCCATCGGCCAGCGCGGCGAAGGCCCGGTTGACCTCCGCCTCCGTCGGCAGGGCAAGCGAGAGCGAGAAGCCCTCGAAGTGCGCGTTCTCTTCGCAGCCATCGGAGGCCATGAGCGTGGTGCCTCCGATATGGAAGGTGGCGTGCATGACCTTGTTTTCAAAACCCGCCGGCAGCCGGCCGGGCGGCATCGGTTCAGGGCTTTCCTTGTAGCGCATCAGGAAATCCACCTTTGCGCCGAGCGCGGTGCCATAGAAGGCGAGCGCCTCCTCGCAACGGCCGTTGAAGAACAGGTAGGGTTGAATGAGTGTGTTTTTCATGTTTATGGTTTGGTTTTTACCGGCAGGGAATATCTTTTACGACGGGACTCTGCCTTCTTGCTTAATCTGGTTTGGTCGTGGTATTCGCCGGCAAAGCATCAAGACTCCAATGCTAAATAAACCCGTAATCCCAGGTTCAGGAACGGATTTGAAGGAGATATTGTCAATCGCGTAAGAAAGCCCGGTTCCGTTTAATTGCGATGACAGGCTTAACACGGCGCTTGATGAAGCGGCGGTGTATGAAAAGCTGAAGTTCTGCCAGCTATAATTACCCGGGGCTGTGGTTGTGAACAAATAGATGCCGTCAATGGCGGCACCGAAGCTGGGATCGGTTGATGAGCCGCCGTCCCGATTTTTCGCCTGCTGATAATCGCCGGATACGACATAGTCCATCCACGGAGACAGGCCGCTGATGGTCTGGTTGGCAGTGGGGGCGGACGACGGCGACGGCGTCAAGTTGTCCAGCAGGACATCACCACCAGGATTGCCACCGGCGGCGGAATAACCAAATCCTCCCGTAACGTTGATGATCATCCACCCGTTGGCGTTGCTGTCAAATCCACCATTGAAAACCAGATTGCCTTGGGCCATGGCCAGTCGAGGAACGAGCAGAAACACCCATGCGGTCATGACAAGAATTTTTTTCATAGTCATATATGCGTATTCGTGGACTAGCTTGGACATTGGTCGCAAAGTGCGGTTAATCACTTTTGCCATAATCAGGTTGTATTTCAGACTTTCTCCGTTGTCAACACGGGTTTATCCGGCATTTGAAGCCAAATATGGAACCAGAAATAAGCAAACCGAGCGGCAGGTTTTCCGTTCGTGCAAATCCGTGAAATCCGTGTCACAGTTTCCCGGCCATGACGACGGCCAACAAGATCACCATCCTGCGGATTTTGCTCATCCCGTTTTTCGTTGTGGAGATGATTTATTATGTCCGCACCGGCAACGAGACCTGCCGGCTGGCCGGCCTGCTGTCGTTCGCCGTGGCCGCGATCCTCGACGGCGTGGACGGCTACATCGCGCGCCGCTACCACCAGTGGAGCGAACTGGGCACGATTCTCGACCCGCTCGCAGACAAGCTGCTGTTGGTCTCGGCCATCGTGGTCTTGAGTTTCGACAATTCGCCGCGCCTCGGCCAGATTCCGTTCTGGCTGACGGGCACCATCATCAGTCGCGATTTGCTGCTGGGCATCGGCGCGATAATCGTCCGGCTGGTGGTCGGCACCATCAAGGTGCGGCCGCGCATCACGGGCAAGACCGCCACGGTGCTGCAAATGGCGGTGGTCATCTGGCTGCTGCTGGAATGGGACACCGGGCAGGGGGCCTGCTGGCTGAGAATCGTCGAGCTGGGCGCGGGATTGTTCACGGCGGCGTCCGGCCTGCTTTATGTCTGGGACGGCTCGCAACAGCTTGGCTCGCATCCGGCGAGCCTGCCGGGGAAAAAATGAAGCCACGGATGGACACAGATGAAACACAGATTTAGAATGTCGGCATGAGGAAGTTTTTAGTTTTTATCTGTGTTCCATTTGTGCAAATCTGTGGTCGATAAACTTATGGCCAAAGCAATGGAATTGAAATTGAAGGCAGGCGATGTGGCCCCGAAATTCACGGTGGCGACCAACGGCGGCGGGAAAATCTCGCTCGCCGACTATCTGGGCCGGAACGTCATCCTGTATTTTTATCCGAAGGACGACACGCCCGGTTGCACGAAGGAGGCCTGCGCGTTCCGCGACCAGTTTGCCGACTTCAAGCAGAAGGGCGCGGTCATCCTCGGCGTCAGCACCGACCCGGTGAAGAAACACGACAAGTTCGTGGAGAAGTTCAAGCTGCCGTTCACGCTGCTGGCGGACGAGGACAAAAAAATCGTCCAGGCCT
>CAZIFP010000402.1:0-2228 GCA_964538105.1 uncultured Bifidobacteriaceae bacterium | reverse complement strand
TCCCAGCATTCCCAATGGTTTGGGCACTTGGCGCTTTCGCAGACCGTGTGCAGCTTTAGCTCGTCGAGCAGCCCGCGCGTGCGCGCGAAGCTGTCCGACCTCGGCAGCGCGATGCGCAGCCATTCCGGCAAACGCGGACGCGGTTTCAATTCAGTCGTTGTCATTTCAATAAAACTTTTGACGCGAATTGCGCTAATTTACGCTAATTGAATTTCCAATTCGCGATAATTCGCGTCAAACCTTTCCATTTAAGTTCTTAAAAAATCCGGGCAATTCTTCCGGGCCGAAATCCGCAAGCACCTGACCGTCCACGTCCAGCACCGGCGCGAGTTCCTGGCCGGAAAGGCGGACCATCTCGGCAAACGCCGCGTCGTCCGCGATCACGTCCAGCTTCTCATAGGCGACGTCGTGGTCGTCGAGCCAGTTGATGGCCTTGTGACACCAGCCGCAATACGGCTTGATGAATAAACGGATTTTCATCGGCTCAATAAACTTCCTCGTGCGTGCCGATGTTGATGAGCAGCAAAGTTTCCGCGCCAGACTTGGGATACTTTTGTTTTGAGAAAACAATCCGGCAATCGTAAGCGACCGAACAGGCAAAAAGTCCGGCGAGCTGGCCGCTCAAACGATGCGCTTTCAAACGCGGGTCGGCAAGATTTTCCGCCATGCGCTGAAGCGTCGCTTCAATCTGCGATTGCAGGGCAGGATTTTTCGCGGTCAAACGGCGGAAGGCGCGCTCGAATCGCGGCGTGAGGACAAGCTCGCGCATTCTCACTTGGCCGCACGCAGACGGGCGATGATATTGTCGGCGGAAGCGGACTTGAGTTTGCCGACGCGAAAAGCTTTCGTGGCGGCGACGGCTTCGGCGGCGGTTTCATTGCGCCAAGTTTCTATTCGGCGGCGGTGCAACAATTCCTCCAGCATCGCCTGTTCATCGGCGGGCAGCGATTCGGCGCTGGCCAGCACCCGGTCAAAAGTTAAAGTAGCCATGCGGGGAATCTAATCGGAAGTGCCGCAGCGGGCAAGTTGTGAAAGTTGAGCCAGTGCTCTGCCTTGAGACACCAGCCGCAATACGGATTGATGAATAAACGGATTTTCATCCGGCGCAAGGGTAACTGCGGACGGACTCCGATGCACCCGGATTTTAGTGCCAGCGCGCCGACTTATTTTACCGGCAGACGGCGTTCGTTTGCCTGAAAGAGGGAATTGCTGCTGAAATCGTCATCCGCGTGCAAGAAATTCCGGTTCGCGTGCGTCTTTCGCCATCCGAGTGCACGCAAACGAAAAAAGAGTGCAAGAAATCGCCGTTCGAGTGCGCTCGAACGAAAAAAGAGCGTGCTCCAACGATGTAAGAGTGCACTCCAACGTAAAAAGAGTGCGTTCTTTTGTTAAAAGAGTGTGCTCTTTCATGAAAAGAGCGCATGAAAAAGGGCATTTCCAGACGGCTTTTTGGGGGTTGAATCAAGTAAAACTACCTTGTTTTAAACGAATTAGGTTAAAATTGTCAAAAAACGCCACTTTTAAGGGAAGGAAGACCCTTATCCCAGCCAAGGGGCAGTGCCCTAATTTGAAATCGTGGAGGTCTTTACTTCTGCGTGGTTGGCATGAAATTGCCGCGATATAAAACATGGTGCTTGTCACCAGTTGCAGTCCACATGCAAGCACCATCTCGAAAGTTGAAGAAGCTAAAACGACAATCTATACGAAAAACCACCCTTCCGTTTTCAGAGCTTTTTTCCGGTTGTTCGGTTTTACGAATTTTATCGGCATACAAATCATAAAACTCGCGAATACCTTCCTCGTTAAGATTTGTAAACCAAATATACGGAATACCATCAACAACTACATTTTCGCGAATTTCCATTTAGTGAACGCATTGGTTTTCTCTGCGCCTCCGCGTTAAAAATTTTATCCGCCAATCTGCTTCTTGTAATCCTCCGGCGAGAGCAACGCGTTCAGTTCGGCGGGATTGCTCAATTTGATTTTGAAAAACCAGCCGCCCGCGTAAGGCTCGGTGTTCACCAGCGCGGGATTGTCGGTGACGGGTTTGTTCAGCGCCACAATCTCGCCGCTGACGGGCGAATAGATGTCGCTCGCGGTCTTGACGGATTCCACCACGGCGCAGGCTTCGCCGGCCTTCACCTGGCGCCCGGCTTCGGGCAGCTCGACAAACACGACATCGGTCAGCTCGGCCTGCGCATGGTCGCTGATGCCGACGGTCGCGGTGT
>CAZIFP010000401.1:0-2242 GCA_964538105.1 uncultured Bifidobacteriaceae bacterium | reverse complement strand
GCTGCCGATGCGGATGCGATTCTGCGTGGCTGTCCCGAATTCAATCAGGTCGCGCAATTTCCACGGCGTGATGGTGAACCAGATGCCGGCGACGATGAGGACGTAGGCCCACGCCTGAATCAGCAGCACAAACGGCGACTGGCCGAGGTGCGGACGCCCGGTGTCCACCATCAATTTTCCCAGCAGCAGCAGCACCACGGCCAGACCGCGTGCCGCCAGAAAATCTTGGACGAAAAAGCACGTCAGCACGCCCACCGCCGCGAAGGCGATCATCATGATGGGTTTGTAGGCCGAGAAATCCGCGATCGGCTCCGCGTTGACGATCCACAGGAACCACGCCGTGCCGAGCAGCATGAGCGCGACGCCCACGGGCACGTTGCGCGGCAGCCGGCGCGCGGCGGCGGTGAACTCCGCGGGCTTGGTCAGCGCATAAAGCTGCGGCACACTCATGCCGGCCCCGAGCAGGATGGAAAGCAGCGACAATTTCATTTCAAAAATTAAACCATGAATCCACCCAATGGACACGAAGAAAATCAATCCGTTCATTCTCGATAGGAAAGTGCGCCTGGAATAATTTAAATTACATGAAAAAGTGCGTTTATTGCGGGAAAGAATACCCGGATGAAAGCACCGTCTGCGCGATAGATGCGCAGCCTTAGGTTGACTCCGCAGCACCAAAGCCTCCCTTGACCAATTGGCAAAAGAAACCGGTTGACGAAAAATTTGGGATAGTCGGAGGAGGTATCGGTGCGGTCATGGGTATTGTGTATGGCTCGACTCATGGGGAAAATCTGACTGAACAAAAAGTGCGCGCAGTAATTGGGATGTTTGTCGTCGGGTTTACCGGCATGTTGTTTGGCTTAGCAGTTAAGAGGCTGCTTAAAAAGTGATGCCGCTTTGATTTCGGGTCACCAGTTATTCACCTGCTCGGCGGTTCTGAAACATAAAGCATCTGCCCGACCTTCAAGTTTGCCAAATTAACCCCCGGATTCAGCACCGACAGCCTGCCTATGGATATGTGAAAATGGGCCGCGATTTCTGTGGCGCTGTAACCCCACTGGACACAATACAGTCCGGGTTTGTTGCCTGGAAAAAATGGATCGCGCGTTCTCCAGATCGCCGCGCTGGGTTTCGGGTTCAAGATAAACTCGGATCGGGAAATGTGATGTTCCCGCCCGCCGCTGCCAGAGCCGTCCGTGGTTACCGTCGCTGAAATGTCAATTGATGGAAGCTCTGGAAAATCCATCTTGGGTTCAACGGTGATGAAACGATCAAATTTATGGGTTGTAAAAACCCCCGAAACAAAATGCCCGGCCTCACATTTAATTATCTGATTGTCGGGCGTGTCCCAATACATCTCGATATTCCAGTCATCCCACGTCCGATTGATGCTTACAATGCGCCCTCCGAAAATTTTGACCTCCACTGATTGTATGTTTTCTCCATCGGCAAGTTTTAGCGGAGGCAATGAAACCGTAAATGATGTGCCATTTTCCGGTTTGCTGGCGGCGGACTGGTGAACACAGCCAATGTTGCCAATTGCCAGCAGAACCGAGGCAATGGTCATAATGGATTTGGCGGTATTCATGTTTAACCACTGAAACCCGACGGAGGTGCCAAGTCAACATTGAAGCATTCACGGTGGGGGACTGTGCGTCCGGCCTGCGCCGATGGTGCCATGGACTCTAGCCAGAGGCTCGACGCTACAACTGCCAGTGGAACCTGCTGGCGGTCACTTGTCCGAAAATAGCCTCAAGTGTTTGATGTTGGGAGCCATCTAAAGCAAATTTTTTACACAGTATAACTTTGATTAACTCGGAATTTTTTAGGGCTTCTACGTTATAGAAAATATGGTGAACGGCGCCAATTGTGCTGTTTATCAGAACCAGCAGGAAATTCCGCGAGACCGAGAGGCCCCCTACAGAAGGTTCCCCACGAACAAGTAAAACAAATGAAAATAAACAGAACATCATGACTACATCATTACCTAGTTTCCGTATTTTTACGGGCATCAGCAAATGGCAGGACACCGACGTCGTCGGCCTGAGCCTGGACACCGAAGACGCGCTGGACGGCCATGCGGTGTTCAAGGAGCCGACGGTGCCGCTCATCACCCTGGCGTCGCAGCGGACCACTTTTTCGGCTGCGATCACCGAGGGGCACAAGGGCGGCCAGGACCGCATCCGCGCGAAGAACGCGGCCAAGCTCGTGCTCGTGGATTCGCTCGTCAGCAACGCCCACT
>CAZIFP010000400.1:0-2282 GCA_964538105.1 uncultured Bifidobacteriaceae bacterium | reverse complement strand
ACCGACGCTGCTGTTCGGGCGCATTTTCTGCAACTGGATTTGTCCCTACGGCATCTTGCATCACTTCACCGGCTGGCTGCTCGGCAAACGCCGCGCCAACGAACGCGAGCGCATCGAGTCCAACCGCTACAAGAAACTGTATTCGCTGAAATACGTCATCCTCATCGCGATGATCGCGGCGGCCGTCGGCGGCACGCTGCAAATCGGCTGGCTCGATCCCATCTGCCTGTTTCATCGCTCCATGAGCACGGTCATCCTGCCGGCGCTCAATCTGTTTTTCCCGTCGAGCATCTACGTCCGGCAATACTTCCACGTCGGCGCGTGGATCATCGGTTTCCTGCTGCTGTTCCTCGTCGGCATGAACGTCCTCATCCCGCGTTTTTTCTGCCGCGTGCTGTGCCCGCTCGGCGCGTTTCTTGGCACGCTCTCCTCGGTGGCGCTCTGGCGCATTGACCGCGATCCCACCAAATGCGTGGACTGCGACCTCTGCCTGAAAAACTGCGAAGGCGCGTCCGATCCACAAACGCAGCTTCGGAAGAGCGAGTGTTTCGTCTGCTTCAACTGCATCGAAGACTGCCCGGAGGACGCGCTTTCGTTCAAGTTCATGCCGACGCTCAAGCGCGAAGTCACCGCGCCCGTCGTGCCCGGCCGCCGCGCATTTCTCGGCACGTTGATCGGCCTCGGCTTTTATGCGTTTGGCCGCGCGTCCGGCGCGAGCGACCGCAACTACGACAAAAAAGTCATCCGTCCGCCCGGCTCCGTGGAGGAAAAGGATTTTCTCGACCGCTGCATCAAGTGCGACCAGTGCATCCGCACCTGCCCGACGAATGTGCTGCAGCCGGCTTGGATGGAATCCGGCATCGAAGGCATCTGGACGCCCATCCTCGACATGAAGATCGGCTCGTGCGACGTGAACTGCGTGCTCTGCGGCCAGGTTTGCCCCACCGGCGCGATCCAGCGCATCTCGATCGAAGAAAAAACCGGCACCGGGCCGTTCGTCAAAGAAGGCCCGATTAAACTCGGCACCGCGTTTTTCGACCGGGGCCGCTGCCTGCCGTGGGCCATGGAGACGCCGTGCGTCGTCTGCGAGGAAGTCTGTCCCGTGTCGCCCAAGGCCATTTTTTCGCGCGAAGTCACCATCATCAAGCGCGACGGCAATCCCATCACCCTGCGCCAGCCTTACATGGATCCCGCACTGTGCATCGGCTGTGGCATTTGCGAGCACGAATGTCCCGTCACCGACGAGGCCGCCATCCGCGTCACTGCCGTCGGCGAAACCCGTTCGCGCGAACGCCGCCTACTGATGGACGGCGGCGTGACCGGCGCCGTGATGGATCTGGAAAAACGGCAGCGCTAAAGTTGCATCAACTCGGCGACTGAACGATGGTAAACGGCGAGCCGCTTCATGGCGAAGCTCCGGTGCCAGCCAAAGACGGCGCGTTCAGGGAAAATTTCACTTGCAGCGACAAGAACATTCCAGTCTCCTGCCGGGCGGTTGGATAAAATCAAAAAAAAGAGAAACAAGTTCTGCCACTTTGTTTCTTTGCCAACAAATTCTCAAGGCGCGGATTTCCAAATCTTCACCAATCCTCCCAAGCCACATAGCAACAGTGCACTTACGGCGAACGCGCCGGCATTGGGGCTTTGGGCGGCGAACTGGAGCGCCGCCGCGCCGACCGCCGGCCCGATGAAGTTTCCCGCGCCGATGGCGGCCTCGTGGATGCCGCCGTGCTCGCTCTTGGTGTCGCTCGCATCCATCGAGTAGAACAGAGACGAATAATAAATCAGCCCGATGGCCGCGCCAAAAAAAACCTGCGCCGCGACCAGCACGGCCAGGTTGGGCGCGATGAGGATGGCCGCGAACGCGAGGATGAGCAGCGCAAATGCTGTCACCAGCCAGCGGAACCGGTAGTGCCAGCCGGGCCAGCGCCACAGCAGCACGAACGCACCGAGCCGCACGAAACACCAGAGCGAGCAGACAAATCCCGCCAGCATGGGCGACATCTGGAACTTCGCGGCGATGCCCGGAATGACGGCCAGCAGCGTGTTGATGGCGATGTAGGCGAACGGGTTCGCCAGCCACGCCATGCGCTGGAAATTTTTGGCGCGCGCCGGCGAGGGCCGGTTTGCGTCGTGCGCCGGCGGTTCACTTGGTTCACCGGCACCGGCTCCGTGAATTTTTTCGAGCCAGAACACCAGCGCCAACTGCACGAGGATGAACGCCAGGGGCAGATAAAACATGCTCTGGTAGCCAAGCTTCACGATGAGCGTGCCGCCGATGA
>CAZIFP010000399.1:0-2285 GCA_964538105.1 uncultured Bifidobacteriaceae bacterium | reverse complement strand
TGCGAGACATGTCTCGCCGGGAAAAAGCGGTGTCATGCCACCGCACTCCAAATAAAGCGGCACGCCGCCGACGGGATTTTTGCCTTGTGCGCCCGCCGTGTCCGCTTATTTTGACGCGGTGCGCTGCCATCCCAAAAATCCCTGGATCCATAACGGGCGCTGGGCATCCACTTTGATTTTTTTGACGCGGCACCGGATTCCGGGGGTGAGCCGGATGTTCGCGCGCCTGCTGGGGTGCGACATTGGCGTGGCATTGCCTGTCACCGCCTTTCTGCCCCATCCGCTGGGCATCATCATCCACGACAACACGCGTCTCGGAAAGGACGTGGTGATCGGCCACCAGGTCACCTTGGGCGGCCGGGATTTTTCCACCGGCGGTCCCAACATCGAAGACGGGGTTTACATCGGAGCCGGGGCGAAAATCTTGGGGGACATCACCGTTGGTCGTGGTGCAACGGTGGGGGCCAACGCAGTGGTCACGAAGGATGTGCCGGCGGGGGCCACGGTTGTTGGTGCCAACCGCATTCTGAATAAGCCCAGTCTTTACAAAATCGAAACCAACTCGTGAAAGTTCTCCTCAATTGTCTCACCCCGTTTTCGCTGGCGCATGGCGGGGCGCAGATCCAGATCGAGCAAACCCTGGCGGCCTTGCAGAACGCCGGCGTGCAGGCCGAGCCGCTCCGCTGGTGGGATGCGAGCCAGTCTGCGGACCTCATCCATCATTTTGGCCGGATGGATGCCCAACTGATCAGGCTCGCGCAGCAAAAAAAAATCAAGGTCGTCATCGGCGAACTCCTGACCGCGCAGGGTTCCCGTTCCCCCGCGCAATTGCGCCTGCAAAAAGCCGTCAACCGCTGCCTCCAGCGTTTTGCCCCGCGCAGCTTCACCGGGGTTTTCAACTGGCAGTCCTACACGCTGGCCGACGCCGTCATCGCCATGACACCGTGGGAACGGCACCTGATGAACTTCATGTATGACGCGCCGCTGGAAAAAATCTTCATCGTCCCCAACGGCGTCGAGGAGGTTTTTCTGACCGCGCCCAAAACCGAGCGCGGTCCGTGGCTGGTCTGCACCGCCACCATCACCGAACGAAAGCGTGTGTTGGAACTGGCGCAGGCCGCCATCCACGCGCAGACGCCGCTCTGGATCATCGGCCGGGCCTACGCGGAAACCGATCCCTACGCGCGGCAGTTTTACGCGCTGGCCAAACAGCACCCAAAACTGATCTGCACCGACAGCCCGCCGCTGGCCGACCGCGCCGGGCTGGCCAGGATCTATCGCGCCGCGCGCGGGTTCGTGCTGTTGAGCGCCATGGAAACCCGCAGCCTCGCCGCCGAGGAGGCCGCCGCGTGCGAATGCCCCCTGCTCCTGAACGACCTGCCCTGGGCGCGCAGCACGTTTGAAAACACGGCGACGTATTGCCCGGTGACAACGTCGGTGGAGACGACGGCAAATGCGTTGCGGAAATTTTATGACGCCGCGCCAACGCTGCCGCTGCCGCCCAAGCCGCCGACCTGGAACGAAATCGGCCGCCAGCTCAAGACGATTTACGAGCGGGCGTTGAACCAATGATGAAGCAGTTGAATTAACCACGAAATACACCAAATACGCGAAAGCGAAGAGAGCCAATCGAGTTTATGGTCCGGTGTTGAGCGCATCAAGCAGTGGGCAAGTTGCCGACGACCGATGACCTCTTTAGTTTTATTTTCGTGTCATTCGTGTATTTCGTGGTTAAACAGAATTGTTTCGGCTTAAAGCTCCCGAACTCCCATCTTCCATTTCCTAACTACCGTCCTTGCCGCTTAAGACTTCGCGATAAATCTCCAAGTGCCGGCGGGCGATGACTGCCCGGATTTCAAAAAACCGCCTACGATTTTTTCAGTCGAAATTGATTTTCCAGAAATTCACGGCACTTGCGGGTGATCTTCAACTCCAAATAAAAATGAAACACGGCTGAAATCATGAGACAACTGACCAGACAAACAACTGCTGCGATGCCCAAAAATGCCGGGCTGTTGACGTGTAACTTTGAAAGCATCAGGTAATATAGCGTGACAAACGGCACATGAATCAGGTAGGTGGCGTAGGAAATGTCGCCGAAGAAATCGAGGCGCAAAATCGGCTTTGGTAACCTGGCCTCCCAGGCAATGGCGGATGCGACCAGCAGGGCTGCTGGCACACCCCAGGTAAAAAAACGTGAAAGGTTGTTGTTGTCGGGGTAGACGCCAAAGGAGTCAGTCGAGGAAACGTGAAGGCCGAACCCGATGCCAGCCAACCCAGTCCCA
>CAZIFP010000398.1:0-2285 GCA_964538105.1 uncultured Bifidobacteriaceae bacterium | reverse complement strand
TACATCGAAACTTACGAGGGCAAGCTGATTGACGCGAAGGGCGTGAAGGGCCGTTATGTCCGGCTTTACAGCAAGGGCAACACGACCAACAAAATGAACCACTACATCGAGGTGGAAGTGTTCGGCAAGCCCGTCGCTTGAACAAATGAAGAAGGAAGAATGCAGAATGCAGAAACAAGCGCGGCTAGTTTGACTGCCAAATCTGTTTTCAATTCTTCATTCGTCATTTGCCGTTCTGCCTTTGTCCTGATCGCCCTGCTTGCCTGTGCTTTGACGGCCAACGCCGCCGATCCACTATTCCGTTCCTGGGCCGCCACGCCGCCCATGGGCTGGAACAGTTGGGACTGTTTTGCGACCACGGTCACCGAGGCGCAGACCAAGGCCCAGGCCGATTTCATGGCGGCCAAACTCAAGGTTCATGGGTGGCAATACATCGTCGTTGACATCCAGTGGTATGAACCCGGCGCGAAGAGCCACGAGTATCGCAAGAATGCCGTGCTGGTCATGGACGACTTTGGCCGCCTTCAGCCCGCCACCAACCGCTTTCCATCCTCCATAAACGGGGCGGGATTCAAGCCGCTCGCGGATTACGTCCACTCCCTCGGCCTCAAGTTCGGCATCCATCTCATGCGCGGCATTCCCCGTCAGGCCGTGGAAAAAAATCTCCCGATCTACGGCACCCCCTTCCGGGCACAGGACATTGTCAATCGCAACGACAACTGCCCTTGGAATTTCGACATGTATGGCGTGGATATGTCCAAGCCGGGCGCGCAGGAATACTATAACTCCGTCTTTGACCTGATCGCCTCCTGGGGCGTTGATTATGTGAAAGTGGACGACATCAGCCGGCCGTATTTTGAGCACCAGACAGAAATTGAGGCCGTGCGCAAGGCCATTGACCGCACCGGCCGGCCCATCGTGCTTAGCCTTTCTCCCGGCGCAACCGCTATCGAAGCCGCCGATCACGTTCAACAGCACGCCAACCTCTGGCGCATCAGCGATGATTTCTGGGACCGCTGGCTGGCCCTGCGCGAACAGTTTCCCCGTGTGGAACGCTGGAACGTCAACCGCGCCCCCGGTGCCTGGCCTGACGCAGACATGATTCCCTTCGGCACCCTGGTCATGGGCCAACGCCCGACCCGTTTCACGCATGACGAGGAAGTCACCCTCATGTCGCTCTGGGTCATTGCGCGCTCGCCGCTCATGTATGGCGGTGACATGACCAAGACCGATGATGCCACGCTCGCGTTGCTCACCAACGACGAAGTTCTCGCGGTCAATCAGCGCAGCCTGAACAACCGCCCGCTCTTCAGCCACGACGAAATTGTGGCCTGGACTGCCGATGTGCCCGATTCACCCGATAAATATCTGGCCGTCTTCAATCTTCGCGATCGAAACCGCCTCAAGGCCGCCAACGCCCGTTACGTCAGCGAAGTCGTCTCGCGCAACCCGGCCACCGCCGCCAAGATTGATGCCGATGTAACCGGCGGTTCCCGGCTGTTCCTCGTCATCGAGCCGACCGTGGATGGCAATTTCGGGAACAATGCCATTTGGGCTTCTCCCCGTCTCGTCTTTACCGATGGCACCGAACGTCCGCTCACTGACTTAAAGTGGACGAAAGCCGATGCTCCGTGGGACAGCACCGCCGTGATAAAAGATCGTTCCGGCAAGCCGCTTGGCTTCATGCTCTCGTCGCAAGGCAGCAGCTTGATTGAATTTGCGCTGCCCGCCGGAACCATGCGCTTCAAGGCGACGGGCGTCATTGAAAACCCCAGTGGACCGGACACACCGCTGCGCTTTTTGGTCGTCGTTCCCAGGCCTGAAGAGGAAACGAAGGAGACGAGCCTTCCGATCACCGTCAAACTCGCCGACCTTGGGCTTAACGGCCTGGTGAACGTCCGCGATCTCTGGACGCATCAGGAGCTCGGAGCCAGCTCCGGCGAGTTTTCCGCGCAAATCCCATTCCACGGTTCCGGCCTTTACCGCCTGACGCCAAGTCGCGAGAACTGACGAGTGCCGCCAATGGGCGCAACCACGAAGGTTCAACCGTTGAACGACAAACGCAATGTTCCGGCGGCTTCCGCTTTCAATGCGGAAGAATCTCTGGAATAATTTGTCGGCAAAACAGACGGGAACTTGACAAGAGCGGAATCCGGCTTCGCCCGCAACCAAAACAAAGCTACGACCACGGCATCCAACACCACCATCCGCTGGGCGATTTTTATTGGAATCGCCCTGCTCGCGCTCGCCGTCCGCCTGCCGCAACTCGGCGAACGGCCGATGCA
>CAZIFP010000397.1:0-2286 GCA_964538105.1 uncultured Bifidobacteriaceae bacterium | reverse complement strand
GCAAAAACGGTTTGGGGTGCGCCCCATTTGGTTTGGGGTGACGCAACTACGAAATGGGGCGATGCAAAAACCGTATTTGATGGCGCAAATAAGGAACGGGGCGCACCAGATTTGCCGGTTGAGACGACTTATTTGGCAGTTGCGGCGCCTGCTGGCGAATATGTTTCACCCCCGGCGGCAGATGCGGACGGGATTGCCCTTGCCCGGCGCGCGCTGTCTTTTATTACTTCAACAACTCGCGCTGCCAGTTCATCAAGTCCGGTGCGTGCTTGTCCCAGTCGCGCGCCAGATCACCGATGGTCGCCTTGCTGGCGATGAGTGTGGGATCAATGCCGAGGCTGTGCGCGTGGGCGTCGCGGCGTTTTTCGATTTCGCGGAAGCGGCGGAATTCCGCCTCGCTCGGGCGGCGAAAGTGGGGCCGGAAAATTTCCGGATGTTTTTCAGCGGGAACGGCGAGTCCGGCCTTGATGGCTGCCTGCAGCCTCTCGCGGCGGTGCGGCGACATTTTGGGCGGAATGATGTTTTCAAACGGCTGCTGCGCGGCGGCGGCATCGGCGAGATCCACCATCCGTTCGTGGCTCAGGACAAAAAACGGCGGGCGGTTATACGCGACCGCTTCTTTTTCGCGCCACTGCCACAGTTCGCGCAGAATCGCCAGGGCAGGGCGGCCTAAAAGGGAACTGCCTTTCACGCGCCAGACGGAATCGGCGTCAACGGTGAACGGCCGCGAGCATTCGGCAATCAGCCGCGCACAGCTTTCCTGATGCCACGCGAGTCGGCCCTTGGATTCTAGCGCGGATTTTAATTTGTCCGCGAGCGGCTTCAAATAATGCGTGTCGTTGCGCGCGTAAGTTATCATTCGTTCGGTCAACGGGCGCTGCGCCCAGTCCGCTTTTTGCGAGCCTTTGTCCAGCTTCACGCCGAGAAAAATTTCAACGAGCGCGCTCAAGCCAAATTGTCGTTCGCCCAAAAGCCGCGCGGCGAGCATCGTGTCGAATATCCCGGAGGGCCGGAACTGGTGATGTTTTTCGAGCAGGCGCAGGTCGTAATCCGCCGCGTGAAAAATCAGCTCGCGGCCGTTGAACACCTCGAACAGCGAATCGAGGTTGATGGGCGCGAGCGGGTCAATCAGCACGTCGCCGTCGGCGGTGCTGATCTGAATGAGGCAGACTTTTTCGGGATAGGCGTGAAGGCTGTCGGCTTCGGTGTCGAGCGCGAGCCAGGGGGCGGCGCGGAGTTTCGGCAGGAGCGCCGCAAGTTTTGCATCGTCATCAATCACGTCGGCGGGATTCTGGCAAACCGGCTGGCAAAAGAAAAGACTTCGCGTTTTCAAATTCCAAAATAAAAAAGGCCGTCCCGGCAGGACGGCCCTTAATTGACGTAAAAACGCGGCCTAAGCCTTTTTGGCCTTGGCGGCTTTTTTCGTTTTCACGACGGCCTTTTTGCGTTTGATGTAGGCCTTGCGGCGTTTTTTGTGTTCGTCTTTGTTGTGTTGTTTGCCCATAAGTGTCTTTACATTGTTCGCGTGTTGCGGTTTTGTGGACGCACTATGAAAGTTTATGCGCGACGATTCAACACTTATTTGGTGCTGGCAGCCCTGCTGGCGTCTTTTTGCGGCTGTCACACGACCGATAAGAAGTCGAAAGAAGTCAGCGCCCTGCGAGTCCATCTTCAGGCCGACCCCAACCAAGTTGGTGCCACCGACACGATTTCGGTGCTGCGTGGCGATCCGCTTTCCGTGACCGTCATGCACGATCCGATTTTGACGGAGGCCAATGTCCTGGCCGCCAAGGTCATTGATTCGCCCGGCGGTTATTCCGTCGAAATCCAGTTCGACGAAAGCGCGACGTTGATGCTGGAACAATACACCGCCGCCAATCCCGGCCGCCATCTGGTGGTCTTCGGCCAGTGGGGCGACAAACTCGCGGACGGACGCTGGCTGGCCGCGCCGCTGATCACGCATCGCATCTCCAACGGCCTGCTCGCCTTCACGCCGGATATTACACGCAAGGAATCCGACCGGTTCGTGCTCGGCCTCAACAATGTTTCCGCAAAAATCCACAAGGGCATGTTCAAATGATGTTCCCCGCCGTCCGCCGGAAAATATTTTTCTTTTCCGCGCTGCTCTTGTTTTCATCCGCCCGGCTTCTGGCCCAGACGCCGTTTCAATTTCCAACGGCGAACCACGCGCTTTACACGCCCGGCGACGAATTGAAGTTTTTCGCCCCGACCGCGCCCGACAAGCCGTGGACCAGCGGCAGCTTCGGCTGCGTGCGCGACAACGGC
>CAZIFP010000396.1:0-2295 GCA_964538105.1 uncultured Bifidobacteriaceae bacterium | reverse complement strand
CCATGGCCGTGGGTGAATATGTTTCAGTCAGCTCCCAACGCGACGCGGAGCAGGCGGACATCGGGCTGGAAAAACAAGAACTGGCAACCGAGCCGCAGGCTGAATTGCAGGAGTTGGCGATGATCTATGTTAAGCGCGGACTTGAGCAGGAGCTTGCAATGAAAGTCGCAGAACAACTTAGCGCGCATGATAGACTCGGCGCGCACATGCGCGATGAACTTGGAATTGACCAAACATCACTTGCACGTCCGTTGCAAGCGGCATGGATCTCGGCGGCAAGCTTTGCATCCTTTGCCATTGTGCCAATCGTGGCTCTACTCGTCGCGCCGGCGGCTTGGCGTATTCCAATGATCGCCGCCTTATCTCTGGTGAGTCTCGCGGCGCTGGGGGCGTTTGGCGGTCACCTCGGTGGCGCGCCGCTTGGTCGGGCCGCGTTACGAGTCACCATAGGCGGTGCCCTGGCCATGACCGTAACTGCCGTAATCGGTCGAATCCTCGGCGTTTCCGTGAGCTGATGGAGATGAACTTTCAAACTGCATTACTAGACGTTCGTCAGATGGGCGAAGCCGACCGGCTGACTGTGGCCTCCGGCAAAACGGTTATCGAATTGATGGAAAATGCCGGCAGTGCTGTCGCCCACGAAATTGAGAAACACTGGTCTGCGCGTCCTGTAATCGTGTTGTGCGGACCCGGCAACAATGGCGGCGACGGTTTTGTCACGGCCCGGCATCTCTCCGCAAAGGGCTGGTCTGTTCGCGTCGCCTTGCTCGGTCCGCTGGATCGTCTTACCGGTGCGGCGCGGCATCATGCGGATTTGTGGCGCGGCGAAGTTCTGCAATTGGTTCCGGACGCGCTCGACGGAGCGGAATTGGTGGTGGATGCGATCTTCGGTGCCGGCCTTAGTCGCGCGCTTGAGGGATCCGCTTTGGAAACCTTGGCTGCCGCCAGCGGCCGGAAATTACCAATTATTGCGATTGATGTTCCCAGCGGCCTGCTGGGCGATACCGGCGACGCGTTGGGTGCGGTTGCCTCCGTCCTGACGGTTACTTTCTTTCGCAAAAAGCCGGGGCATCTTTTGTTGCCGGGCCGGCTGCTGTGCGGCGAAGTTGTCGTCGCCGACATTAGCATCCCATCTTCTTTGCTTGAGCAAATTTCCCCAAACACTTTCGAGAATGATCCGTGCCTCTGGATTGGGAATCTCCCGCGACTTCAAGACGGGGGCAATAAATATAGCCGGGGTCACGCGCTCATATCCGGCGGTTACCCGATGACTGGTGCTGCCCGGATGGCAGCCCGCGCTGCGGCTCGCGCAGGTGCGGGACTCACGACCATCGCGGTTTCCTCAGTCGCCCTGCCTGTCTATGCGGCGGCGTTGACCAGCATCATGGTTCAACCACTGGCGGTGCCGGAAGATTTCGAATGTCTGCTGGACGATGCTCATTACAAGGCATTTCTCATCGGTCCTGGTGCGGGAGCCGGCGAGGAAACCCGTGCCCGGGTGCTCGCCATGTTGGCGACCGGCCGCCCCACCGTGCTCGACGCCGATGCGCTCACGACCTTCGCGGACGATCCTTTGACGCTCGATCAAGCGATCACCGGTCCCTGCGTGCTAACGCCGCATGATGGTGAGTTCCATCGCCTATTTGACCCGAGCGGCGACAAGCTAACTCGCACGCGTGTCGCAGCGCGTCGCAGCGGAGCCATTATTATTCTCAAGGGCAGCGACACGGTAATCACAGCTCCGGATGGCCGGTCGGTTATCAACAGCAATGCGCCGCCGACACTGGCGACAGCAGGATCGGGTGACGTCTTGAGTGGAATCGTGCTGGGACTCCTGGCACAAGGCATGGAGCCGTTCCTCGCCGCCTCTGCTGCTGTGTGGCTGCATGGGGCGGCAGCAACTGAATTCGGCCCCGGCTTGCTTGCCGAAGATCTGCCAGATTTGCTGCCAGTTGTTTTTCGTCGCCTCTATGAACAGAAATGATTAGCGGCGGACAGTTTCCCGCTTGCTTGGCGTGAAGCCTTGAACTTTCGCGCAACCGAAAAATATTATGAATGCGATGGTGCTAAAGAAAATTGGGACTGCCCTTGAATGGACCGAAATCCCCGATCCGCAACCGGGA
Source organism: uncultured Bifidobacteriaceae bacterium (assembly GCA_964538105.1). Classification (GTDB taxonomy): domain Bacteria; phylum Verrucomicrobiota; class Verrucomicrobiia; order Limisphaerales; family UBA11358; genus UBA11358. Next base: position 172 of record CAZIFP010000396.1, on the reverse strand, counting down.
CCGGGCGAGATTCGGGTGAAGATGTCTGCCTGCGGTGTCTGTCGCACCGATTTGCATGTCGTGGATGGCGAACTTCCCAACCCCAAAACTCCAATTATTCCGGGGCACGAAATTGTGGGCCGGATTGACTTGCTTGGGGCTGATGTCAAAGGGTTGAAAATTGGCGAGCGCG
>CAZIFP010000395.1:0-2298 GCA_964538105.1 uncultured Bifidobacteriaceae bacterium | reverse complement strand
GTTTCTTGCGCAAATCCCATTCGACGCCGCTGCCGCGCAGGTTCGGGCCGCTCAAGCCGTAGTCAATCGCGTCCTCCTTCGAAATTACCGCAAGGTCGCGCACGCGGTCCACCCAGATGCGGTTGCGTGTGAGCAGGGTTTCGAATTCGTTGAGCGCGGGGATGAACTCATCGCAGAATTTCTGGCATTGATCCAGCCAGCCCGGCGGCAAATCGCGCATCACACCGCCGATGCGGGTGTAGCTGGTCGTGAGCCGCGCGCCGCTGATGGCCTCGGCCAGGTTGTAAATTTTTTCGCGCTCGGTGAAGCTCAACAGGAAAACCGTGACCGCGCCCATGTCCATCGCAAACGCGCCGAGGCCGAGCAAATGCGCCGAAATGCGGGCGAGCTCGGCGCACATCACGCGGATGTATTGGCAGCGCGGGGGCAATTTGTCGTGGATGCCGAGGAGCTTTTCGACCGCGAGCGCGTAGGCAACATTGTTCGCCAATGGGGCGAGATAATCCAGCCGGTCCGTGTAAGGGATGAACTGGGTGTAGGTCATGTTCTCGGCGATTTTTTCGTCGCCGCGATGCAGATAACCCACGTCCGGGTCGGCCTTGGTGATGATTTCACCGTCCAGCTCCAGCACGATGCGCAGGACGCCGTGCGTGGCCGGATGCGACGGCCCCATGTTCAGCACCATCTTCTCGCCGTGAATATCCGAAGCATCCTCGACCGCCTGCGCAGCGCGCGCGGCAGAATCGCGAATTTCAATGTCTTGAACAGTGGGCATGAAAATTATTCTTCGGGCGTGCGCACGCGCGGTTCGCGGCCAATCGCATCGCCGGAGCTGGGAATCGTCACGAACGGTCCGCCTTCCATCGGTGAAATTTGGGTGAACGCCACGCCCGGCAGATCCGACGGCTTACCGGCGAGCGGGAAATCTTTGCGCAGCGGAAAATACGGGTAGCCTTCCCACATCAAAATGCGGCGCAAATCGGGATGGCCGCTGAAGCGGATACCCATCATGTCGTAAATTTCGCGTTCGTGCCAGTTGGCCGTCCGCCACACTGGCAAAACGCTCGGCAATTCGGATTTTTCCTCGCTGACGTCGGTTTTGATGCGCAATTCTTCACCGCTGGCGACGCCGCGCAAATGATAAACCACCGTCCAGCGCGGGTCTTCGCCGTAATTATCCACGCTGGAAATGTCCACGAGATAATCAAAGCCGAGCTGCTTCTTGGCAAAACTGCAAACGTCAAAAATCTTTTCTGCGTCGGAAATTTTCAGGGAAATTTCGCCGCGAAACTCCGTCGGTTCGGCGATGAGCGCGCCGAATTTGGCCTTGATTTTATTGGCGGATTCGAGGGCGGACACGCAATTATTTTTCTTGAAGATTTAAAAGTTTGGCGGCCACGGTGCCTTGCAAAATGGGCTGCTTGCCGATTTTGTTTTGGATTTTAATCAGCGCGTCCAACACGGCTTCAGGCCGGGGCGGACAGCCGCCGATATAGACATCCACCGGCACGATTTTATCCACGCCCTGCAAAACGGCGTAGCTGCGATACATGCCGCCGGTCGAGGCGCACGCGCCCATCGCGATGACCCATTTCGGCTCGGGCATCTGGTCGTAAATGCGCTTGAGAAAGCCGGCGGATTTGTAAGTGACCGTGCCGGCAACAATCATGCAGTCGGCCTGACGCGGCGAAAAGCGCATCACTTCGGAACCAAAACGGGAAATATCAAAGCGGCTCGCACCGACGGCCATCAATTCAATGGCGCAACACGCCAGACCCATCGGCATCGGCCACACGGAATTCTTGCGGAACCACGCGAGCGCGGCGTCCACCGTTGTCAAAACAACGTCGCCTTCGATCTTCGAGTTGTAGCCGTATTCGGTTTGCGCCTGCATTTCCTATAAAATTTGCGCCTGAAAAAAGCGCAAACCAAGCCTAGCTGCCGGCCAAAAAACGGGCAAGTTCAAATTTGTGATTTTTTTCACAAGGTAATTTAATGGGTGATGGTCGGTTAGTTTGGAGCCGTAATTTAGGCTCAAAACGGAGGCAGGATCGTTAGCTTGGCTGATTTGAGGAAACGAGTCAAAGGCCGTTGCCAACTTACCACGGACGGATTTCAGGCTTATTTGATGGCCGTCTATAACGCTTTTGGTGCAAATGTGGATTTTGCGCGGCAAGCCAAAACGTATGCGAATATCGGCGGCCACTTGAATCCGGCTGCTGAAGAACGGCGATATTCGGTAGCTAGAGCATTTTAAATAAAACTATAGCCACACGAGGCGAACCAGTTCAAGGCGTC
>CAZIFP010000394.1:0-2308 GCA_964538105.1 uncultured Bifidobacteriaceae bacterium | reverse complement strand
CCGATCCCGTCGCCGATGATCCCGATCAAGTTTGCGCCGCCGCCGTTCGTTCCGGGCGGCAGTGCCGCTTTTGGCAATCTGGTCGTCAACGGCAGTTTTGAAGCGCCGGTGGTGCCGACACCCGTTGGTGCCCTTGCAAGCATCACCACAGGACTTACCGGCTGGACGATCGCCTCCGGCAACATAGACCTGCTTGGCTTGAAGTCCCCCGGCAATCCCTACTGGCAGGCGGCGGCGGGAAACCAGTCCATTGATCTGGACGGAACCACGTCGGGATCCATTTATCAGGACATCCAAACCGTGGCCGGACAGGCTTACACCCTGCGCTTCGCCCATGCGTGCAATCCCGACGGCCTGACCAATCATACCATTAGTGTTTATTGGCGCGGCGCGAACGTCACGAATGCTCCGTTCCCATACAAGAATACCACCGTCTTTAACATGGGCTGGCAATACGTCACATTGTCCGTCATCGGGTCGGGTGGTTTGGACCGGCTTCAATTTTCCGATTTGAATAATGAAGCCGACAGCGCCGGCCCGACTTTGGATGACATTTCGCTGACGCCGGTGATTGTCCCCGACAATCTCTACTACCAGCCGGAACAGGATCTCACGCCGCTCGTCGGCACCAGCGCCTACGGCATCTGGACATTGGAAATCCAGGACGACCGCGTGGGCGCGACGAACAATGCCGTGCTCGACAGCTGGCAGTTGTCGTTCGTCTTTGCGGACACCAATCCGGCCCCGGCCGTCGTGACCCCCGGAACGGAAATCTGCAATTTCGTCCCGGCCGATGACATCCTGTGGTATCAGGTCAACGTGCCGTTCAATGCCATCGCCGCCACCAACACGCTGTTCCCCGGCGCATCGCCGGTGAATCTGTTGATCAACACGAATTCCCCCGACACCAACGGCGCCATCACGCTGCTGGCGAATTCCACGGGCGGCGTTTCAATTTTGAACACCACCAATGGCGTGCCGCTGCTCATCCCCGGCTCGACCTATTATCTCGGCGTGCAGAACCCGTCCGGTGCGCCGGTGGATGCCTGCATCGAGGTGGATTTCAACCTGCTGACGACCGCGTATGCCTACACGGAACCGGCCCAACTGGTGACGGGTGCCAGCGCGCAGCTCAACGGCTTCGCCACGCCCAACGGTTATCCGGCCACCGCCTGGTTCCAGTGGGGGACGAACACCTTGTATGGCAACTCAACACCGCCGGTCCCGGTGGGAGCCGGCTACAACGTGGTCTATGTGACGAACTCGATCTCCATCGTAACGAATGTGCCCTATCATTTCCAGTTGGTGGTGAGCAACTCGTTTGGGGCGGTTTATGGGTTTGACCAGATCCTGGATGAAGCCAACGTGGTGGCCTGGGGCGCAAACTACCTCGGACAGCTCGTGGTGCCGACCAATCAAAACGTGACCGCCATTGCCGGGGCCTATAACCACAACCTCGCCTTGACCACCAACGGACAGGTGCTGGCCTGGGGGGACAACACATTTGGCCAGTCGAAAGTGCCGGCGGCCTTGAGCAACGCGTTGTCCGTGGCGGTGGCCGGCGGGCAGAATTACAGCATGGCCCTGCAAAGCAATGGCACCGTGTTTTCCTGGGGGGCGAATTTTCTCAACGAAACCAATGTGCCGGCGGGTTTGAGCAATGTGGTGGTGATTGCCGGCGGAGTTTCCACCAGCCTGGCGTTGCAAAACAGCGGCGCGGTCGTGGCCTGGGGCGCCAATTTCTCCGGCCTCACCAACGTCCCGGTCAGCGCGAGCAACACCGTGGCCATCGCCGCCGGCACCTACCACGGTCTGGCGTTGAAAAACGACGGGACGGTGACGGCCTGGGGTGATGACAGCGCCGGTCAAAGGGATGTGCCCACCAACCTCAACAATGTCGTGGCCATTGCGGCGGGCGAACTTCACAGCGTGGCCCTGAAATATGACGGCACCGTGGTGGCGTGGGGTGACGACAGCGCCGGCCAGACCGATGTGCCCGCCGACCTCACCAACGCGGTGGCGATCGCCGCCGGCGGCTTCCACAGCGTGGCCTTGAAGTCCGACGGCACGCTGGAGGCGTGGGGCGACAATTCCGCCGGCCAGTCCAGCGTGCCCGTTGGCCTGACCAATGTGGTGGCCATCGCCGCCGGTTATTTTCACAGCCTGGCCCTGACGCCGCAGATGCTGATCAATTCGACCAATCCGTTTATTTTGCCCATCACCCCGGGCGTGCCGCAAAAAAACAACATTTTTGCCGGCAACATCACCTATTATCAGGACAGCGTGCCGGCGAATGCGGATTTCGCCA
>CAZIFP010000393.1:0-2324 GCA_964538105.1 uncultured Bifidobacteriaceae bacterium | reverse complement strand
TTTTCCACGCGCTCGGCGGAAATCCGCTGCTGCCGCTGGCAGAACAATTCATCCGGTGCGGCAAAGAAAAATTCCGCCGCGACCTCCAGCGCCTTGGCCTGATACCAGACGGATTGCGCGAGGGCGAGCACCGGGGCGTCGCGCAGGCTCGCGAGCAGTTGCTGCTGCCGGCTGGTGAGGCGCGTGGGCGGCGCAATGGCGGATTTTTCCGGCCGCCCGGCGATGACTTCGCGCACGAGCGGATGCAGCGATGCACCGGATTCAGCCAGATGCCGCCGCAGAAAATCAAACGACATTTCGACCGTGAGAAACTGGTGCCGCTGGTTAGCCGACCGCGTGGCCGGCAGTTCCTGTTCACCGCGCCGGTAAAATCCGGCGGTCAGCGGCGCAAACACGGCCTCCGACTTGTTGAGGTTGACGCGGCCCTCGCCTTCCAGATTCAGACAGACCTCGATGCTGCCGGGATGAAAAGTTTTGCCCCAGTCGAATTCCGCGTGCGCCCTGAAATCGTGCCACTCGAAGCTCACGCCCGCGCCGCGCACGCTGCCGTGCAGGTGCCGCCAGCCGTCGCCGATGCTTCGCCATGCCGGGCGTTCGGTGAACGCGGGCGCAACGACCGAATCGCGCGCCGCGCCGTTTAAAATTTGCTGTCTGGCCGTTTTGGGCACGGGAACAATGTGCCATCTTCTTCGCGCCGGGCAAATCTCTTGTGCCGCAAACTGCCGCCAACAAATAGCAAGCGAACGAAAGCGGATTTGAAAATTTTCTGCGAGGCTGTGCATCGCATGAAAGCAAAAAAAGGATTCACACTGATCGAACTTCTGGTCGTCATCGCGATCATCGCGATTCTGGCGGCGATGCTTTTGCCGGCGCTGGTGAAGGCGAAGGAAAAGGCCGGACGCATCGCCTGCGTCAGCAATCTCCGGCAGTGGGGTCTCGCGCTCAACATGTATGTGGACGACAACAATCAAATCCTGCCCGATTTCAGCATCGGCAACAGCACGCCCGGAGCGCCCGCCGGTTATGACCAGGACAAGATCCATTGGACCGACCTCGCCGCTTTCGCCGCCGCCGGCCAGGGCAACAGCGCGTGGTTTAATGCGCTGCCGACTTATGTCTCGCAAAGGGCGCTGTCGCAATACGCGGACAATCCCACTAATTTTGTGACCGGCCGCAGCATTTTCAACTGTCTCGCCGCCCGATTCCTGCCCGCCGAAGTGGATCCGCTGAACCGCGTGGCCTTCAGTTATGGCATCAATTTCAAAGGCACCAACGGCGTGACTCCCGCCAGTTCTCCTTTCAAGGCCACGGTGGTGTTGCATCCTTCGGCGTTCGTCTTTTTTTCGGATGTGCGGGCCAATTCCGGGGAAGTTCCGTTTTACGGCGCGAATCCCCTTAATGATCTGGGAGCCGCACGCGGCTCGCTCAATCATCTCTCCTCGCGCCACGCCGCCGGTGCGAACCTCACATTCCTCGACGGCCACGCCGCCTATTTCAGATACACCTATCTGGCCTATCAAAAGGGAACCAAGATTGGCGATCCCGGCGACCCGGACATCAACTGGTCTTACGACGGCACGCCTTCGCAATAATAATCCAACCCGCTTTTTTATTTTACGGCGTAAAAGTTTGACGGCGTGTGCGCGGCGAGGAATCTTATGCACTGTCCCGGTTGTGATTCAACTGCTGCTAAAAAACCGCCATTGGATTCTGTCCCTCGCTTTGCTGGGCAGTCTGGTTTCATCGGCAGGAAGCAAACCAGTCATCGCCGAAAAATCTTACGGCCTCACCAACCGCCCGGCGGTCGGCGCATTTCTCAACGGCGTTTTGCCCGAAGTCGCGCCCACGATTTCCGGCAACTGGACGGCGGTCAACGCCTTCACCAATCTGCTCTTCACCAACAGCGTCGGCCTCACGTCCATTCCCGGCACGGATCAGCTTTGCGTCTGGGAACGCGAAGGCCGCATCTGGTCGTTTCAAAATTCTCCCGGCGCGACGGACAAAAAACTCGTCCTCGACATCCACAATCAATGCCAGGGCTGGGACGATTCCGGTTTGCTTGGCATCGCGTTTCATCCGGGCTTCGCAACGAACCATTTCATGTTCGTCTATTATACATGGGTTGCGCCCGGCACCGTCGCCGGCTCGCCGACGACGCGGCCAATTCCAAATCTGCCAGACACCTACCACGACCGGCTCGAACGCTACACGCTCGACGCGAACGGCGTGGCGATTCCCGATTCGGTGAAGATTTTCGTGGACCTTACCAACCAGACCGTCTGGCATCACGGCGGCGGCATGTTCTTTCATCCCCGGAACGGCTT
>CAZIFP010000392.1:0-2343 GCA_964538105.1 uncultured Bifidobacteriaceae bacterium | reverse complement strand
TCCTTGTTTTCCTCAACAAAAGTGGTGCCCACGACAGGACTTGAACCTGTATGATGTTACTCACTAGAACCTGAATCTAGCGCGTCTGCCAATTCCGCCACGTGGGCACAAACCCACAGCCAAGATACGAAAACTAACATGGTCAGCGCAAGCGCCCAGTTCAAGGACAAGGAATCTGCCAGGGTCTGATTTCCAATGACCGAGAAAAATGAGCGTATTCTTTGAGTTGCAGGACTTCGGCACAGGCGATCGAAACCTCAACCCGCAATGGAATGTTTCCACGACGATATTCACAGGCCGGCACGCCAGCATACGAGAATTTATGGCGGCGTCACGACGTAGTTGGGCGAAGACCGGTCGGCATCGCTGAGGCACCAGAGGTTCAACGGGGACAAGTCCAGATATTTTTTCATATATCTCGCGCTGCCGTCGGCCATCGCATAATTCGAGCCGGACTTGCCGTTATGGCGGGCCTGGTCGAGGATGCCGACAAAATCATTCCCAGCTCCTTCCAGCAAATCCATGTAGAAATCACCCTGATCGGCAGCCTTTTCACCAAGAACGATCGTGTCGCTGGGCAGTCTGATCAAGTTTTCCTTCAAGCCAAGCGGATAACTGCCGGTCATGTAAGTCGTAAAATCGTCCGCGCTCAACGTCTCATTGAAATAATCATTCCAGCCGTTGATGAAATAACTGCGCGGCGCGATGTCGGCCACGTTGGTTGTGCTTGAGCCGCCGCCATTGCTGATGGGCGTTTGGGTTTCCGTCGGGCACAGCAGCAGCTTTAGGTTTTTCCCGTAGGCGTCATAAAATTTGTCCGGCCAGCGGTCGGTATTCGAGCGTGGCGGATAAAAGCCCTGGCTGTCGCTGACATACATCTGCGCGGAGAGGCTCAACTGCCGGAGATTGTTCAGGCAGGAGATGCGTTTGCCGGATTCCTTCGCGCGCGCCAGCGCCGGCAGCAGCATCGCCGCCAGGATGGCGATGATGGCGATGACCACCAGCAGTTCAATCAGCGTGAACGCCCGCAAAAAATTTCCGCGCGCTTTTAAGTTTATTCCCATAACCTTTGGTCTAATCTGCACGTCTTGAAATTGGACGCCCGCCGGCGCCTGCACGTTTCAATATTTTATGACAAAAAAGAACTGGCTGATGCTGATTGTCCTGATTGTGCTGGCGTCCGTCTATGTTTTTTATTTCACCGACTGGTTCAAGCCCAAGATCATTAGCATCTCCAGCACCAGCCGCGCATTTGGCCGGCGGCCCGTCAACAACGCCGGATCCGGCCCGGAAATGATTCCGGTCACTTTCAGCCTGGAGCCTCAATGCCGGCCCACCGAAATCAAAGTCGTCCCGCTCGCCGCGTGGCAGACCAACCCGAACACGATGCCTGTCTGGCACCTGGTTTACAGCTCAAATTCCGCGCCGGTAAAAATATTTTTCTACGGCCAGCGCCTGCGCGGACTTAAACCGGAAATTCCCGGCGCACAGGCCAAACCGCTCCAGCCCAATGTCACCTACCGGCTCTTCCTCACCGCTGGCCGGGCGAAAGGCCAGCACGACTTTGAAATCAAAACCGCCAACTGAAAACTTACGCCGCGCTGGTGGTTCCGGTTTTGTGCGCGTCAATCTTCGTTCCGGCAAAGTGGCACGCGGCAAAATGATCCCTTGAGATTTGCTGCAACGGCGGCACGATTGTTTTGCATTTTTCCTCCGCAATCGGACAGCGCGGATGAAACGGACAACCGCCCGGCGGATGAATCGGCGACGGCACGTCGCCCGGCAGGACAATTCTTTTTCGTTTCGATTCAGGATCAACCTCCGGCACGGCGGAAATCAGCGCCTGCGTGTAAGGATGCTGCGGGTCGCGGATGATGACTTTCGCCTCCGCCGTTTCCACAATTTTGCCAAGATACATCACCATTACGCGATGGCTGATGTGTTCGACCACCGCGAGGTCGTGCGCGATGAACAAATACGCGATGCCGCGCTGCTGCTGCAAATCACGGAGCAGATTGATGATTTGCGCCTGCACCGAAACGTCCAGCGCGCTCACCGGCTCGTCGCAAATAATTAACTGCGGTTCGACCGCCAGTGCGCGCGCGATGCCGATGCGCTGGCGTTGCCCGCCGGAAAATTCATGCGGGTAGCGCTGAGCATAAACTGGATCGAGTCCGACATCCTTGAGCAGTTCAAAAATCCGTTTCTGCCGCGCTGATTTGCTGTCGGTCAATTTGTGAATGTCCAGCGCCTCGCCGACGATCTGCTCGACCGTCATGCGTGGGTTGAGCGAGCCGTAGGGGTCCTGGAAAATCATCTGGAACTTGCGCCGCCGCGCGCGCA
>CAZIFP010000391.1:0-2355 GCA_964538105.1 uncultured Bifidobacteriaceae bacterium | reverse complement strand
GCGCGCGCTTTTTGTCCTCCCATTCCGCCAAGCCTTTCTTGATGGCATCCTGATGCGAGCCGCTGAACGCGGTGAAGACGAGTTCACCCGCATACGGCTGGCGCGCCGGCACCGTCATGCCGGTGCAGCGTTCATAAACGTCAATGACCGAATTGAGATTGGCGAAATCCAACTTCGGATCAATGCCGTGCATGTAAAGATTCAACGCCACGGTAACAATGTCCAAATTTCCCGTGCGCTCGCCGTTGCCGAACAAAGTGCCCTCGACGCGATCCGCGCCAGCCAACATGCCAAGTTCCGTCGCGGCCACGCCGGTGCAGCGGTCGTTGTGCGTGTGCAGGCTGATGATCAGCGAGTCGCGGTTTTTGATGTTGCGGCAAATCCATTCGATTTGATCAGCGTAAACATTCGGCATGGCGACCTCGACCGTGTCCGGCAAATTCAAAATCATCTTGTGCTGCGGCGTCGGCTGCCACACGTCCATGACGGCCTCGGAAATTTCCTTCGCGTATTCCACTTCCGTCATGCTGAAACTTTCCGGCGAATACTGGAGCATGATTTCCGTGCCTTTCAAGCGATGCAAACGGTCTTTGATCAGCCGCGCGCCGTTGACGGCGATGGCTTTGATCTCGTCCTTCGATTTGCCGAATACCACGCGCCGCTGCGCGGGCGACGTCGAGTTATACATGTGGATGATAACTTTCTTCGCGCCAATCAAAGACTCGACGGTGCGCTCAATCAAATCCTCGCGCGCCTGCACGAGCACCTGCAACCACACGTCGTCCGGCGCGCGTTTTTCCTCAATGAGCCGGCGGTTGAATGTGAATTCGGTGTTCGACGCAGAGGGAAAGCCGACTTCAATTTCCTTGAAGCCGATTTTCACGAGCGTCTGGAACAATTCCAGTTTTTGCGACACGTTCATCGGCACGGCGAGCGCCTGGTTGCCGTCGCGCAAATCCACGCTGCACCAGCGCGGCGCGGCGGTGAGCACGCGGTTGGGCCATTGCCGGTCGGGCAGGTGAACCGGCGGGAACGCCCGGTATTTTTTTGACGGATCTTTTTGCATGTTGCTTGGCTTTCTTATTATTGCCGTCCGGCGATGAAGTTAAAACAAAAAACCCACCGCCGAATCGGCAGTGGGTTGGTTAAATTCCTGGAACGAATCAAAACCCGACTGCCGCGCCGGTCAGCAGCGCGCTCGTAAGCAGCAGGTTCAAATTCTTGTTCACGGCCCTAAATTAGTTTCGTCCTGCGGTTCCGTCAATGGAATTTGTTTTCGGGACAAGAATGGCAAACGAGCTCTTCACAAATGCCGTCATTCCTGCGGATAAACCAGAATCCGGTCGTGGACGAGCACTATCAGGTCGTTCTTCTTGTCGCCGGTGACATCCTGGATGAGCGCCTCGCGCGGTTCCGGCACGGCGTTGTCGCGGCTGCGGAACGTATGCTGCTCGAACACCTGCCAGCGGTCCTGCGGCACCAGTTTGTGCGCGGCGCTGAAGCTGACGAGGTCGAGATAATTCTTGGCCGTCTCCATGAACACAATGTCCTTGCGTCCAGTGCCGGTCAGGTCGCCGGAGACCTCGTCGTTGAGAAAGCCATCCTTGATGGGCGTCTCGTAACCGTCGAGCGGCGTGAAATCCCAGACATCGCCCGCCAGCGCCTGCCACGCGACCATGTTCTGGCCGAGAAACGCCACGCTCTGCACGCCCTTGCCGCCGAGCGCGACGGTCTGAACGGAATTGAAATCCGTGACCGGCAAGTCAATGTTGCGGACGACCTGCCACACGCCGGTGGCGTCGCGCTCGCACAACGTCAACTGCTTGTGCTCCGCGTCGAACAGGAAGATGGACGGCGTGGCGTTCTTGCCGTTGGGCACCGCCGTCGCGCCAACAATGCGCGAATCGCTTTCCGCGCCGTTGATTTGATCCTTAACGCGGAAAGTCCAGCCCGGCTGGTTGGTCGAGCCGGGGATTTTTTCCGCGCGTTCCAGCACAACGGCGCGGACGAAATTTTTCTGCGGCAACAGCAGTTCCGGTTTGCCGTCGCCGTCCACGTCCGCCGACGCAAGCCACGGCTGGTCGAGCGCGCCGCCGGGCGGGTCCACGTCCACCTCGTCAAAATCACCACCGGATTTTTGCAGAAGCACCTTCACTTTTTCATAAGGAATCAGCACGACCAAATCCGCCAGTCCATCTTGGTTCACGTCCTCGATGGTGAACGACGACGGATTCGACTTGAAGCTGTCGCTCAACTTCTGCGATTTCATCTTGCCGTCCGCCGTGCGCGTGACGAGCGAGCGCTGGCCGTCCTTGTCCACGATGATGGCGAGCGTCGGCTTCGCGCCGGGCTTGA
>CAZIFP010000390.1:0-2361 GCA_964538105.1 uncultured Bifidobacteriaceae bacterium | reverse complement strand
CCTGCTGGCGTTGAAGCGGCTTTAGTTCGATCTGCGCTCGCGCAAAGTTGGCGGCTGTGGGTATCCCGCTGGGGCGGGAGGCCAGCCGGATTTCGCGACTCTCAATGGTTTTCATAATCGTTTCCTTATATTCTCAACTTTTTGGATTTTGTGTTTAGCAATGGGGTTCGACTCATCGCCATTTGTGCGACAATTTCAAACGATCGCAACCGGGCGGCATGGTCAAAAATATGTCCCGTCACCATGAGTTCATCCACGCCCGTTTTCTTGATGAACGCGGCGATTCCAGCCTGCACTTTTTCCGGCGAACCGATGACTGACTCGCGTAGCGCGTGTGCGACGCCATGCCTTTCCTGGTCGGTCCAGAGACCATCGGTTGATTTGAGCGGCGGGCTGAGCGGGCCGGGCCGGCTGCGGCGCAAGTTGACGAATTGTTGCTGAACAGAGGTGAACAGGAGTTCCGCCTCGCGGTCGGTTTCGGCGGCAAAGACGCCGATGCCGGCCATCGCATAAGGATTTTGCAGCGCTGCCGACGGCCGGAATTTACTGCGGTAAAGCGCCAGCGCCGCCATCAGGTCGTCCGGTGCAAAATGGCTGGCGAAGGCATACGGCAGACCCAACAGTCCTGCCAGCTGCGCGCTAAAAAGACTTGATCCCAGCAGCCAAATAGGAACGTTGAGACCCGCACCAGGCACAGCGCGCACCACTTGACCGGGCGCGACGGTTTGAAAATAGTGCTGAAGCTCCAACACATCGCGCGGGAACTGATCGTCACTGTTGCCGAGTTCCCGGCGGAGGGCGCGCGCGGTTTGCTGATCGGTTCCCGGCGCGCGTCCCAGCCCGAGATCAATGCGTCCCGGGTAAAGCGATTCCAGCGTGCCGAACTGTTCGGCGATCACCAGCGGTGCGTGATTGGGGAGCATGACGCCGCCCGCACCCACCCGGATCGTCGAGGTGCCGCCAGCCACATAGCCAATGACCACCGCCGTGGCCGCGCTGGCGATGCCAGGCATGCTATGATGTTCCGCCAGCCAGTAACGTTTGTAACCCCACTTTTCCGCATGACGCGCCAGATCCAAAGTATTTCGAAATGCCTGGGCAGCCGTGCTGTCTTTTAAGATTGGTGCAAGATCCAGAACTGAAAATGGAATTTGTGGTTGCATGGATTGACCCGCTCGCTTTGATTTAATTTGGAGTATATTTGCCTTGGCGCTACCCGACGCGCTTACGAATGAAACGCTTCCTTGGCCGGTAGCGGTCGTGGCGTGACGGCCGAAAACAAAGTGGCATGCGGCGTCGGACTCAGGAGAGGTTGTTTGGCGGATGTGCCTTTCACCCATTTGATCATCTTCACAATCGGTCTCACCCAAAAGTTCGGCATGCCGCAGCTCTCGCAGCCGAGCAGCGGGCGCACGTCCGACAGGATCAGATAGCCAAAATTAAGCATCATCTGACCCGGTCGGAATCCAAAAAAGCTGACGCCAAAACATCCAGCGAACCATTTGGTGTTGGGCAGGTCCCGCAAAACCTCCGCCACGGCTTCACCGCCGAGTTTCATTGACCCATCGGGCATGAGAACATGGATCGTCGCGTAGGCATCCCAGATATCGAGCTTCGGATTCAGGGCCCGCAGTGCCTTCGGATCGTCACCGATCGGCTGAGCGATGATGCTCGGGGAATCTGATTTGCTCACTGCTGATTTTTGCACCCAGGCCCCAATGCGGCGGCAAACGGCGCATTCGTCATTGTATAACACGACGGGCTTGGCCAGTGCTTCGGCAGCTGTTGAAAATGGATTCATGTTAGCGATTGAATGGATGCGTTACCGCGGTCAGAACACTGGCCACGGTTGGGTTAGGTCCCTCGATTCGGCCCACTTGGCGTCCATTCAGAAACATGACCAAGCTGGGCGTGCCCTCAATATTGTAGTTGCTGGCAAGTTCCTGTTCGATGGCTACATTTACCCTGACCATCTTCACTTTGGACCTCACCATTTCCGCCACGCGCTGGAGGACGGGTTCAATCGTTCGGCAGTGCGGACAACCATAGGACATGAACTCAACTGCGATGGGCCCTTCCCCTTCCAATACCACAGCATTGAACCCACTGCCGGTGACCGTTTCTATCTGGTCACTTACATCTGGTAAATCCGTCATTGTCTCGTTCATAATTATCTTCTGCTGCGTGTCGCTTTCTGATCCGACACTTTTATGTTGTCCCACACCCTTCCACAAATATGTTGTTTAAAGTCAGGGTGGTTGCCACCTAAACGTGTCGCGCTCCAAATTGATGCCAATCGGTTTCCTTCATCTGAATATCGAAATGGCTGGCGGCTTTTTGAAAATTGGCAAACGCCAGATC
>CAZIFP010000389.1:0-2362 GCA_964538105.1 uncultured Bifidobacteriaceae bacterium | reverse complement strand
GGATGACCGGATCCGGCGCAGCAAGACCGAGGTTTTCCCGCAGCACCCACAGCGGCCGGCCCTTCACCTCATTGTAGATGCGGCCGATGTATTCGCCCAGGATGCCCAGGCAGATCAACTGCACGCCGCCGAGAAACAACGTCGAAATGACGAGCGTGGGAATCCCGTGCGGGCCGGGTGCCATGCCGAATCTGGCGAACTGTTCCGCAAAAATTTTCTGGCACAACGTGAACAGCGCGCCCAAAAACGCCGCGAACGAGACGATCAAACCCAGGTAGGTCGCCAGCCGCAGCGGCGCGGCGGAAAAGGAAAACAGGCCGTCCATCGCCAGCGTGAAGGATTTTTTGAAGGTGTATTGCGGCACGCCGGCGGCGCGCCCGGCGCGGTCAAATTCCACGGAGGTCTGCCGGAAGCCGCACCACGTCCGCAGGCCGCGCAAATAGCGGCTCCGTTCGGGCAGGGCGTTCATCACCGCGACCACTTTTTTGTCGAGCAGGCAGAAGTCGCCGGCATCGCGCGCCATCGGCAGCGGGGTCATTTTCTGGAGCAGCCGGTAGAAGCCCCAGGCGAGAAATTTTTTGAACAGCGGGTCACGGCGTTGTTTGCGGGTGGCAAAGACAACCTCAAAACCTTCGCACCATCGGGTAATCAACCGGGCAATTTCCTCCGGCGGATCCTGCAGATCCGCATCAATCACCACCGCCGCGTCACCGGTGGCATAAAAAAGTCCCGCGCTCACGGCGGTCTGGTGGCCGAAATTGCGCGCGAAGGCAAGGCACCGCCAGCGCGGATCCCCGCCATGCTGAAGTTTCAACAATTCCCACGTCCGGTCACGCGAGCCGTCGTCCACGCAGATGACCTCGTAATCCATCGCCCACGTTCCGGCGACCGCCGTCAGCCGCTGGAACAATTGCGGCAGAACCTCCTCCTCATTGTAGCAGGGGACGATGATGGAAATTTTGGCCATTAAGGATGTTGAGATTGATTCCGGCAGCGCTAGTTAGCAGGTTGAACGGCGCGTGCAAGAAAAAAAGTCATCCCGCCGCGTTCAACACCCTTTCGTAAATCATCTTTAGCAGGCGGCTGATTTCATTCCAGGTCGGCGGCTTGGGCGGTATGATGCGCCGCCTGAAGGCGGCGTTCCGAATGTGCCAGTTCAACCTGAACTGTCAAAAATTTCAAATCCGTTCTTGGGCATTGACACCGCCGGTTTTTTAGCGCGCAATTCGCCGTTTGAACGGCGGCGTGGAGAATGGCTCCAATAGCTGCATCCTTAAAATGTCGCGGCTGAAAAAATTCACCCACTCGCTTGTCTCCGGCTATGTGTCGGTGGGGGCGAACATCTTTTACACGCTGGCCAGCGTCCCGCTGGCGCTGCATTTTCTCACCAAGCCCGAGTTCGGCCTCTGGGCGCTGGTGGCGCAGCTCGGCGGCTACATCGCGCTGATTGACTTCGGCATGGGCAACTCGGTGTCGCGCTTCCTGATTGACCACAAGGACGACCGGCGCGACGGCGCCTACGGCAGCGTCATCAAGACCAGCGTGCTGGTGGGTTTGGTGCAGGGCGGATTGATCATCCTGGCCGGCGGGGTGTTGTCGTTGCTGGCCGGCTCCCTTTTGCATGTGCCGCCGGACTTGCAGCGGGAATTTATCTGGCTGGTGATCGGGCAGTCCCTGCTCACCGGCCTGTCCTTCGCCACGCGGGTTTTCAATTACCTGCTCATCGCGCATCAGCGGCTGGACATCCCCAATTATGGCTATGCGTTGACTTTTTTTTTGAGCCTGGCGGGGATGTGGGCTGGCATGGCGGCAGGCTGGGGTGTCTATGGTTTTCTGGCCGGACAGGCGGTGTCCACGCTGGGCAATGTGGTCATCAACGGCCTGGGCTGCCGTTGGCTGGGACTCTTCCCCAAGCGGGGGGAATGGGGCGCGGTCACCGGGGCGCGCTTCCGGGAACTGTTCGCCTTCGGGCGGGACACATTTTTTATGGGCGTGGGCTGGCAGTTCATCTCCGCCAGCCAGACCATTTTGCTCACCCGTTTTCTGGGGCTGGAAACGGCGGCCGTGTGGAGCGTCTGCGCCCGTTCCTACGGCGTGGTGACCCTGCTGGTCTGGCGCATCTTTGATTTTTCCACGCCGGCGCTGGCGGAGATGATGGTGCGCGGCGAGCGCGACCGCCTGCTCCGGCGGTTCCGCGAGATCACGGTTTTTTCCGCCAGTTTGAGCATCGTGGGAGCGGCGCTGCTGGCGGTGTGCAACAGTTCTTTTGTCTGGCTCTGGACCGGCGGCAAAATCCACTGGTCGCCGGTCAACGACCTGCTGCTGGCCGTCGCATGCGTTGTCGCCACGGCGGTGCGGCCCC
>CAZIFP010000388.1:0-2365 GCA_964538105.1 uncultured Bifidobacteriaceae bacterium | reverse complement strand
TGCTGCCGCAACACGATGGTCTCCAACTGTCGCATCAATTCCCCCAACGACGACGGTCTTTGCCCGAAAAGCTCATTCGCGCTCGGCACCAATGTCATCACGGAAAATCTCACGATTGTGAATTGCCAGGTGTCCGGTTTCAAGGAAGGCACGCTGCTCGACGGCACGATGCAACCCAGCGAAAGCAAAAACCAGACCGGTCGCATCAAATTTGGCACGGAAGCCAGCGGTGGCTTCCGTAACTGCACCGTGGCCAACTGCACGTTCCGCAACTGTCGCGGGTTGGCCCTTGAAGAAGTGGACGGCGGCATCATGGAAAACATCACCATCAATAACCTGACGATGATGGACGTGGCGCAGTATCCGATTTACATCACCACCGGCAACCGCAACCGCACGCCGGGTGTGACGACGAACAGCCGCATGAGAAACATTTTCATTTCCAACGTCATCGCCACGGGTATCGATCCGATGAGCGGAATCCAGATCACCGGCCTGCCGGAGCAACCCGTCGAAAACGTGCGGCTGGAAAACATCCGGCTCGAATTCAAGGGCGGCGGCACCAGTGCGGACGCGGCCCGCAATCCGCCGGAATTTTCCAGCGTGCGGGAGCGTTATCCCGAACCGAACCGCGTCGGCGTCATGCCGGCTTACGGCGTTTTTGCGCGGCACGTCAGAAATTTGGAACTGGCGGACATCAGCGTGAGTTTCGTGACGAACGACTTTCGTCCGGCGGCGATGTTCGCCGATGTTCAGGGACTGGAGATTGACAACTTCAAGCCGCAGGTGGCCGCCGGCGTGCAACCCGCCGTGTTCGCAGACGATGTCAGTTATACCATCCGCAATTCACCCGCGCTGGGTAAACGCTGATTCAACAGGAGCAAACATGGCGAACGGAGATTTCCTGAACAGTCCGCACTCTGGCAATGGGCAGGGCTGAGGAAGTTTCTTAATTTTGACTCCGCTACCTCTGATTCCTCCTGTTAACTACTTCGCCATCGGCCAGCCGGCGGCGACCATGCCCTTGTAACCTCCGATGAGCGAGTGGACGCTGCGGTAGCCCATCTTTTGCGCCGCGTCGCAGGCGAGCGCGGAACGGTAGCCGCCGCCGCAATACATGATGATCTCCGTGTTCAAGTCGGGAATCATTTTCTCCAGGTCACGCTCCAGCACGCCCCTGCCCAGATGCAACGCCTCCGCCGCGTGGCCCGCCTGCCACTCGGAATCCTCGCGCACATCCAGCAGCACGATCTCGGGATGCTGTTTGAGCCACGCGCGTGTCTGGTCAATGGAGATTTCGCGGACGCGCGTCTTGGCGTCGGCCACAAGCTTGAGGAAACCGGGTGAATGATCCATGCGCGAAACTTAATCCACGCGCCACTGCGGTCAAACATATTTCCATACTGGACAAAACGGGGAGCTTGAAATACAACCAATCCGCCATGCAAGTGAACGCTGTTCCCAAAGATCTTGCCGCCGCCTTGAAGGCAGGCGGACTGGATGAATTCTTTGCCGGCTGCACAAACTCGCATCGCCGGGAATATCTCAAGTGGATCGAGGAGGCGAAGCGGCCGGAGACGAGAAGGAAACGAATAGCCCAGGCGGTGAAAATGATTTCGGCCAAGTCGGCCCAGGATGCCGCGCATTCAAAAACGAAGGCGCGAGGGGTCTGATTCGCGCCAATCACTTTATCCCGGCGTGTCGCCTACGGGTTGTAAATGCTGCGATAAAACTGTTGCTGAAAGCTGGCCGTGTTCGTGTCGGTGAAGATGAACGGCGAAGTGTTGGTCAGAAGCGGGATCCAGTCAACGAGATTGGTGGATGCTTGCACGGCGTAATTAAATCCGGGCACGCCGGCAACCGTGAATGAAAAATTATTGTCCGCATCAAACGACGTTCCACTCAAAGCCGGGACTGCCGATGAATAAACGGACAACGTGGCATTGCTGCTGGTCACACTGCCGGCCAGGTTCGTCACTGTGACCGAATAAACTCCCGCTTGATCCGAAGTCAGGCTGCTCAGCGTCAAAGTGAGGTTGGTGGCATCCGTAAGGTTCGTGTTATTTAGCGTCCATTGAAAGTTCAGCGGGGCGGTTCCATCGGCGGTGACGGTGAAGGTCGCATTACCTCCGGCCAATGCCGTGATATTGGTTGGCTGGCTGGTGATGGTAGGCGACACCAGGACAGTCAGAACCGCATTGGAACTCAACACAGCACCATACAAATTGGTCACCATCAAAACATAGGTGCCGGAGTCGCCGGGCTGAACGCTGGCTAGAACCAGATTGGTGGTGGTCGAACCCGACACATTGCCGCCGTCGGTCAAAAACGAATCGTCCTTGATCCACTGATAAATCAATGGCGG
>CAZIFP010000387.1:0-2397 GCA_964538105.1 uncultured Bifidobacteriaceae bacterium | reverse complement strand
AAATTCGGCATCCAGCCCTACGAATGGCTGGACAAGATCGAACTCGGCGTGGTGCCGAACGGCGAAAGCACGGTGCATTTCCGCAAGCGCGTCGAGCCGTGCCTGCGCCGCGCCATCCGCGAGAATCGCGGGAAGACGGTGGCCATCTTTTGCCACGGCGGCGTCATCCGCATGATGCTGGCGCTGCTGCTGGATTTGCCGCTGCCAAAGACCGGCGCATTCGACATTGAATACACCAGCGTCACGCAGGTCGCGCTGCATCCGCACCTGAACGAGATTGAGCTGATGAACTTCACGCCGTGGCGCGACCTTCCGAAATGAAAAGCAAACCGCTCTGGCGGCTTTCCGTCGCATCCACATTGGAAGCGGAAGACGCCGTGGCCGATGTGCTCGGCGATGTTTCCGGCCAGCCGACCTCGTCGCACTTCGATGTCGAAACCCAAGTCAGCGTCGTGAGCGTTTTCGGCCCAAAAAAGACGATCCTTGCGCGCGGTGTCCGTGAAAGTATTTCCGCCGGTCTCAAACGAATCAAAGGCTGCGGCCTAAACCTCGGTTCCGGCAAAATCAAAATCGCCAAGGTGCGCCGCGAAGACTGGGCGGAATCGTGGAAGCGGCATTTCAAGGCGATCGAGATTGGCAAGGCGCTGCTGATTACGCCGAGCTGGATCAAACGCAAACCGCGCAATAATCAAGCGGTCGTGATTCTTGATCCCGGCTTGAGCTTCGGCACCGGACAACACGCGACGACTTCATTTTGTTTGCATCAAATTATGGCGGCGGTCGGCAGACCGCCGCAAACTCCAAGGAAATCGGAGGATGCGGCTCACTCCCGAGCAACCGCTACAAAATCATTTTTAGACATCGGCACGGGATCCGGAATCCTGGCGATTGCGGCGACCAAGCTCGGATGCACGCCGGTTCATGCGTTTGATTTTGATCCCGAGGCCGTCCGTGTCGCGCGCGCCAATGCCCGCGTGAACCAGGTTGTTGGAAAATTAAAAATCGGCCCCGGCGACGTGATCAAACTGTCGCTTCGTCCGAACCAAAAATACGATTTGATCTGCGCGAATCTGATTTCCAACCTGCTCATCGCCGAGCGCCAGCGGATTGTGGCTCAGTTAAATTCCGGCGGCACGCTGGTGCTGGCGGGCATCTTGAAGACGGAATTCGGGCAGGTGCAAAAGTCATTCACGGATTTGGGGTTGAAATTAACTGCGGCCAGAAGTGAAAAGGAGTGGCGCTCCGGTGCGTTTCAATTCTCCGCAAAGTGAGGATTATCCCGTCTTTATTGGGCAAAATCGCCGCCCATTAGTGATCTCAATTTCCAATTGTTACGTTTAAGAAAGAATTTGGAAAATTTTGAATGACAAGCGCGAAGTTTGGTCTCATAAACGGAGCGTGAAGGGCAGCGGGCGTCCAGACCGGCAACAAGGAAGGCTGGAACTGCTGCAAAACTCCGTAACTAAACTAAAATGCGTTATGAAAAAAATGATGGAGGCCATCACCGAGGTCATACGGGATCCCAGCCACCCGTTTCGCAAACTTGATCATCAACCCAAAAAATCGCTCAAAAACCGTTACGAGCGACGCAAAGTGAAAGAGTATCTGCAGCTAACCGACTGGCAGGAGGAAGCCGCGTGAGACATTTTAACCAGCTTGATTGAACGGGCCGCGCGTGAGCGCGGCTTTTTCTTTTGTGCCGTAGTGTTTACTGGCAGTCCGGACAGATGCCAAAGAATTCAAGTTTGTGCGTCACGGCCTTGAAGCCGTTGGCCTGAGCGATGCGTTTCTCGATCTCGTCGGGAAAACATTCGTCAATCTCCACGACCTCCGAGCAGCGCGTGCAGACTAGATGATGGTGGTGGCCGTCGTCGCCTTCGCCGACGAGTTCAAACCGGGCCGCGCCGTCACCGAAATCAAACCGCTTCACCATCCCCATTTTTTCCAGCAGGTGCATGGAACGGTAAATCGTCGCCAGATCGCACTGATTCTTGGGCAAGCCGGCGAAAATTTCCTTGTTGGTGAGCGGATGCGGATGCTGCCGCAAAATTTCCAAAATCGCCGCGCGCGGGCCGGTGATCTTGCGCGACTGGCCGCGCAGCCGGTTCTTCAGCTCCGACATTTCCTGCTGTGGATGCGCGTGCTTGTGCGCGTGCGGTTTCATTCTGGATTAAAAATCACACCGACCACTTGTGAAAGCAAGCCGGCATTAAACGTCGTTCTTTGCCGTCCAAGAAAAAACCGCCCAACTGCGGTGGCAGCGGGCGGCTTGAAATTCAATCCGGATTATTTCATCAGCAGCATCTGGCGCGCGCGCTTGATGGCGTTGGTGAGGCGGCGCTGGTAATGCGCGGGCATGCCGGTGTATTTGCGCGGCAGGATGCGGCCCTGGTCGGT
>CAZIFP010000386.1:1721-2419 GCA_964538105.1 uncultured Bifidobacteriaceae bacterium | reverse complement strand
CCGGCGGAATTTCCGAACGACATCTTCATCTGCGGCGGCGAGCAGATTTACGAACAGTCGTTGCCGCGTTGCTCCGATCTTTATCTTACGGTGGTAAAACGTGAAGTTGAGGGCGGCGACGCATTTTTCCCGCCGTTCGAGGACAAGTTTGAGCTGGCAGAAGTTCTCCGCGACGAGTTTGATTTCAAGATTCTACATTACCGGCACAAGTCGCTGGCGAAATAAATGAAACGGCCGCGACAGCCTGCGGCTGTCTGGTTGTGCCGGTGCCGGACGTATTGTCTGCCCGCAACGAAGCGTTGCGCGGCCAGGAAGACGGATTCCACCTTCCGCTCATCGAAAATTAATTCTGTGTCGTCGGAGAATTTTGAAACTTCTTTTCCCGCTCGATGACCCGCAGCAGATAGCCGGCCTGCGGGTCGGCGGGATCGCGTTTTAGCGCGAGCGTGGCCAGTCCGTCGGCTTGGATCAGTTCGCCGGCGGCAAATGCTTTCTCTGCGTTGCCCAGCGGGCCGCCGTCCGACCCCGGCGGCGGCAGCGGTTGCGGGGTCTGGAAGACGCACGGCACGTTGGCGCTGGAGGCATACCCGAACAGGCAGCCGTAGAGTTCGCCGTTGATGGTGGAAAAATCGCTGAAGACATATTGCGCCTCGCTGACGGTGAGCGATCGGAACTGTTCGACTGCGGTATTCGAGGGG
>CAZIFP010000386.1:0-1711 GCA_964538105.1 uncultured Bifidobacteriaceae bacterium | reverse complement strand
GCGAATGGAGCGCCGCGTTTTTTTCCGGCGGCGCGAGCAGTTGCTGCCGCGTGCGTTCGTCGAACTGTTCCAGCATCCGCGTGCCGTTGCCCATGAAGAACGCCTTCGGCGCGGCGTATTCCAGGATGGGAAACAAATCACTTTGAATCGGTCCGTCGCCGGCGATGGCAAAACCGGTGCGCTGCGACGCCACCTGCCGGGCCAGCAGCGCGTCCGGGGAATTGATGTTGATCATCGCCATGTCCGTCCGCACGCGGTTGATGGCGAATCCCTGCCGGAACACGTCCGGGCCGGTCGGCCACGGTTGTAATGAGCCGAGCATCACGATGTCGCCGTTGCGCGTGTCCCAGATTTCCATGTAGGGAAACACCGAGCTGAATGTGCGGAAGACCAGCTTGAGAATGTCATCGTTCATTTCATAAACATGGAACCACTGGCAGATGACGCCGCCCGGCTTGAGCCGGCTCGCCGCGATTTCGTAAAATTCCCGGCTGAACACGCTGCCCACGCCGACGGTCCACGGGTTCGAGGGTTCGGTGATGATCACGTCATACTGTTGCGGGTGCAGCTTGAGCACCGTGCGGGCATCCTCGACCTTGACCTGCACGCGCGGGTTGTCGAGCACATGCCGGTTCCAGCCGCCGAACAAACGGGCGGCGCGAATGACCGGTTCGCAATTCTCCGCGACCACGATTTTTTCCACCGGATAAGACAACACCGCTCCGGCGGTGATGCCCGAACCCATTCCGAGCACGAAGACATCCTTCGCGTCGGGCTTCACCATCAAGGGCACGTTGGCCAGCAAGAATTGCGTGCTCAAATCCAGACCCGTGCCGGCGTCCGGCTTGCCGTTGATGCGCAATCCAAGGCTGGCTTGGGCGACGATGCCGTCCACTTCCTCCACCGACACCGTCGCGTCCGGCGCGTCCTCGTAAAAACGCACTTTGATGTGTTCCTTCCGCAATGGCATCAGCCGCGGATCAAACTTGGTTTCCCACACCCGGAACACACCGGAGCTCATCACATTTTGCCAGCTCTCGTCGCTGACGATCAGCAGGCAGAGCGTAAAACCGCAGGCGCCCAAGGTGACCACCATCCCGGCCGGCCAGCGTCGGCGAAGCGCGACGACCAATGCCGCCAGTCCCAGCACCAGCGCCAAAATTCCAAAGGCATTGCGCAATCCCAGCCGGGGCATCAGCACGAATCCCGTGAGCAAACTGCCGACGACCGCGCCCAGCGTGTTCCAAGTGAGCAACGCACCGACCCGTGCGCCGAGCGGTGCGCCCGTCGCCGACACCGCGCGCATCATCAGCGGCAGCACCGCGCCGATGCACGCCGCCGGCACACCCAGGATTACCAGCGCGATGCCGGTGGACAGCACCAGTTGATAAACATAACCCACATCCGTGCGGCCGAGGCCCGTGCGAGCGATCTGGTAAAAATCCACCCAGCGTTCGAGGTTGAACACCAGCAGCGTCACCCACGCCGCTGCCGCGCAGAGCAGCAGCACGACAATTTTTTCCGCCGTCCGCGCGGCCCGTTTGGGCGATGCGATCCACGCGCTGCCCAAACCGATCCCGAGGATGAACGCCATCAGCACGATGGCGAACGATTGCAGTGACGAACCAAAAATCAGCGCCAGCGAACGCGACGCCAGCACTTCCAATCCCATCGAGACCGCGCCGGTCACGGCCACGATCCAACCGGCCCA
>CAZIFP010000385.1:0-2431 GCA_964538105.1 uncultured Bifidobacteriaceae bacterium | reverse complement strand
AGCTCGTCTCTGCGTCCGAGGCGTGAATCATGTTGAACAGGAATTTGTCATCGCCCGGTTGTTGAAATTTGAGCCGGTAAGATGCATTCGCCTCCTCGGCGCCGGGCCAGAAGTCGCCGCGAATCGTGCCTTTCTCCGCCTGCCACGGCCGGGTGGTGCCGACGGCCCGACGAACCTTTTGTACGGCATCTTCTCCCCATAAATGAATCATCTTCACCGGGCCGTGAGCCATATACTTCGCCGTGCCCTCGATGCAGGCGGGCCGGTCGCCGATGGCGGGAAAATAAAATTCGCGCCATTTTTCCTCGGGAAGATTTTCGCCGCCGGTGAGCGTGCGTTCCGACACGACTTGCAAGCCCAAAGCCTTGATGCGCGACTCGACCCGGAGATTCAGCTTCCGCCAGAAAGAATCGGGTTTGATGATGACCAGCGTGTTTTCCTGTTTGCCATCCGCCATAATTGCCGACAACAAAGCCACGCCGGATTCAGGAAGTCAATTCCGTAAGATGCCAAGCCTCCCCAACGGGCTCATGACTGGATGATCAGTTTGGCGGCACCTTCAAGCGGGTGATCATTTGCGGCACCGGTGGAGATGTTGAATTTTCCCTTCCGGTTGTCCACGGAAACGATGCTCTCGGGTTGGATTTTTAATTTTTTTGCTAGTCTTCGCGGTATCGTCACGTTCAGGTATTCTCCGTCAATCTTGCCCAGCCTTTTTGCCAAAGGCGCGAGCTTGTCGCCGCCGACCGCGAGCGGAATCCGGACCATCAGCCTGTCGTCAACGAGTTCGACCGGCCCTTCCAGGGAAATCGTTTCCGGCACATCCCGTTTGCGCGCGCGCCGCCCAGCAATATCGAGCAGGAGACCGCCGGCCAGCATCAACCCCGCTGGAAATGTGACGCCGCGCGCCTGCTCACGCGTTTCGTCCAGCACACTGCGGATCGCATCACAGACTTCGTCGCCGGAATATTTCCCGATGTCGGGATATTTCCTGAAATGTTCCGGGCCGATGGAGCGGACGGCGGCATCCACGGAGCCGGCGCACCAGACCGCCAGCCAAAGAAACCCCAATAACAGCAGGATGTATCCAGTTGCACGCATAATTTCAATATTTTGGCGGTGAATTTGGAATTTTCAAAATCCGATGTTCATTATCCAAGCCAACCTTGTCTTGCCGGGATTAACCAGCATGAAGCATTCCAACAAGCCTGGCCCGGCGCGCAAAAACTGCGCGGCGTTTGACGATTCGAGCAATAATTGCGCAGCTTCTCCTTTCAAATACCGAGGAAAACCCCGTTTTTCGCATTGGTATGTTATTTGCATAGGATGTGTTTTCACCTGTCAGCGGCGCTCGTGCGTTGGCTGGCATTGCATCAAAAATTAACGACGACAAAACGACAAAGAGACAAAATTCTATGAAAATCAATCAACTGTTCGCGGTGTGTGGCATGACGGCCGCCCTGGTTTTGGGTGCCGGCAATGCGTTCGCGCAAAATGACAATGGCGGGAACGGCGGAGGCAATGGCGGCGGCGGATTCGGCGGCGGGCGCGGCAATTTCGATCCGGCGCAGTTCCAGCAGCGCATCATGGACAACATCAAAGAGCAGCTCGGTTTCACCAACGACACGGATTGGGCGGCCGTGCAACCGCTCGTTCAAAAAGTGATGGACGCGCGCCGCGATGTCGGTGCCGGCGGCATGGGCCGGTTGTTCGGTCGTGGCAATCGTGGCGGCGATCAGGGTGGTGGCAACCGGCGCGGGATGTTCGGCGGCACGCCCAGCCCGGAGGCCGAGGCGTTGCAAAAGGCGATTGATGACAACGCACCGGCGGCCCAGATCAAAGACCTGCTCGCAAAATACAAGGATTCGCAGAAGGCCAAACAAGCCAAGCTGGTGGCGGCACAGGCCGACCTCCGCAGCGTTCTGACCGTCAAGCAGGAGGCGCAGGCGACCTTGCTGGGACTGGTCGAATAAACAAATCAAAAACGAGAAGCTGACGTTTCAATGAACGAAACCGTTGTCCAAGATCCGAAGCCGTTGCTTGAGCGGATGGTTGCCGCCAAGCAACTGTCTTCGCTTGACGCCAAGTCGCTGGCATCTGTGCAGCCTCCGATGCAAACCGAGGAGGATGCGCTGCGCTGGCTCGCGACGGAATATGGTCTCAGTTACACGACGCTCGATGACGTGGAGCCGGATCGTCAGCTTCTCTCCTTTTTTCCCGCGCGCATTTTGCTGAAGGAGGAATTGCTCCCGCTCCAGCGCACCAACGGCACGATTGAAGTCGCCACCAGCCGGCTGTTTGCCACGCAGGGACTCGACGCGTTAAAAACCATGACCGGCTTGAACCTCAAGCCGGTGCTCGCCACCAGCGAAGCCATCCAGCGCGAAATCAAAAAACGTCTCGGCGTCGGCGCGGACACCATCGGCACGCT
>CAZIFP010000384.1:0-2431 GCA_964538105.1 uncultured Bifidobacteriaceae bacterium | reverse complement strand
AACAGTTCGAGCTTACGCAGGAAGAAATCGCGCTCAAGGTCGGCAAGAGCCGCGCGGTGGTCGCCAACGCGATGCGCCTGCTCAAGCTGCCGACGGTGGTGCAGAAATTTGTGCGCGAAGGCCGGATTTCCGTCGGCCACGCGAAGGTGATTCTCGGTCTGGCTGATGAAAAAAATCAGACGCTCGCCGCCGAGCGTGTCATCAAGGAAGGTTTGAACGTCCGCCAGACGGAAGGCTTGATCGCCAAGCTGCAATCGCGCGGTTCGCGTGTGGCCGCCGCCAAGCCGGAAACCGTGGCCGCGCCGGGCAGCGACCCGCACATCGCGGCTGTCGAGGGCAAGCTGCGCGAGGTTTTCGCGACGAAGGTGCAGTTGAAATACGCACAGGGCAAAGGCTCGCTGGAAATTTCCTTTTTCAGCGACGCGGAACTGGAGCGGATTTTGCAAATCTTGGGAGTGAGGCAGGATTGATTTCGCATGATTCTTCCAATTGTCAAATACGGCCATCCGGTGTTGCGGCAAAAAGGTGTGGTGATTGAAAAAATCACGCCGGAGATCAAGCAGCTCATCGCTGACATGTTCGAAACGATGAAGGCGAGCAACGGCGTCGGGCTGGCGGCGCAGCAGGTCGGGCGCGCGTTGCAGCTCACGGTGATTGACGTGCGCGAAGTAGCCAAGGACCGGCCTTCCACGCTCGAACTCAAGGGCAAGCCCGCAGACGTGGCCGAATTCATGCCGCTGGTGCTCATTAATCCCGAGATCACGCCGGTGGGTGAGCCGGCGACGGGCGGCGAGGGCTGCTTGAGCTTCCCGGAAATTTTCGCGGAGATCACGCGGCCGGAATCCGTGGACGTGAAGGCGCTGAATGAAAAGGGCAAGCCGATCGAATTTCGCGCCGGCGGCCTGCTGGCGCGCGCGGTGCAGCACGAGGTGGATCACCTGAACGGCATCTTGTTCATTGACCGGATGGAGCGGAAACAAAAGGATGAATTCCGCGACGAACTCGATGCAATGCAGGCAGCGACGAAGGCGGAGTTGAAGAAGAAATAAATTTCAGCCGCGATAGTTTTCCATCAGGCGCAGCATCTCCTTGACGGCGGTTTCCATCCCGACAAATACCGCGCGGCTGACGATGCTGTGGCCGATGTTCAATTCCACCAGATGGGGCACGCGGAACAACGTCGGAAGATTTTCATGGTTTAATCCGTGTCCCGCGTTCACCTTCAGGCCGAGCGCGTGTGCCTGTTCCGCGCCAGAAATCAAGCGCTGCAATTCAACTTCCGGCTTCCGGCTTCCGGCTTCCGGCTTCGCAAACTCTTCCGCAAACTGCCCGGTGTGCAGTTCCACGAACTGGCTGCCGGTGCGCGCGGCGGCTTCAATCTGTTTTTCATCCGGCGCGATGAACAGGCTAACGTCAATGCCCGCATCGTTCATTTTCAGGCGCGTCTCTGTCAAAGATTTTTCGGCGGTGACCACATCAAGTCCACCTTCGGTCGTCACTTCGAGCCGCCGTTCCGGCACAATGCAGACGATGGCCGGTCGCACTTCCAGCGCGATGGCGACGATTTCCGGCAAGTTGGCCATTTCTAGGTTCAGGCGCGTCTCGACCTTCTCGCGCAATTCCCAGACATCGCGGTCCTGGATGTGCCGCCGGTCCTCGCGCAGGTGCGCGGTGATGCCGTGCGCGCCGCCCGCCACGCAAATCCGCGCGGCCTCGACCGGATTGGGCTCGCCGAAACCGCGTCCGCGATACCGCGCCTCGCGCAGCGTGGCGACGTGGTCAATATTGACGCCAAGCTTGAGCATAAATTAAATTTCCCATTGCGGGCTTCTCTGTGCCAAATGCGGCGCCGTTTGGCAATCTCCATTCACATTCTGATTGCGCCGGTGCCGTAGTTTGCGCTTTCATCCGTAATGCCCAAACCGCAGGTGTTCCTGAAATTCTGGCTGCCGGTGCTGCTTTGGATGGCGGTGATTTTCACCGCGTCCGCCGATTCGCATTCCTATGAGCATTCCTCGCGTTTTTTTGAACCGCTGCTGCACTGGCTCTTCCCGAACATGCCGCAGACGAAAGTTGATTTTCTCCACCACATTTTCCGCAAATGTGCGCACCTGACGGAATACGCCATCCTCGCGCTGCTGCTCTGGCGCGCGCTGCACGTTTCCAAGAATAAATTGCCGGCGTGGTCATGGCCAAAAGTCGGCGGCACGCTGCTGCTGGTTTTTCTTTATGCGTCGAGCGATGAATTTCACCAGAGCTTCGTGCCGACGCGCACGCCGCTGTTTTCGGACGTGTTGATTGACACGACCGGCGGGGCCATCGGCCTGCTCGTGCTCTGGTTCATTCAGCATTTTCGGAAGCGCCCGCAAAAAAAGTAATCATGAAACGTCCGCTCGTCGCCGTCGCCTCCTGCTACGTCGCCGGTTTGTTA
>CAZIFP010000383.1:0-2445 GCA_964538105.1 uncultured Bifidobacteriaceae bacterium | reverse complement strand
CCTGGGCAGGCCTTCGCCGGCAATGCGCACAATTTCTCCACCCGAAACACCGCGTGGAATCGGCACGAGCAATTTCACGCCGGTGAGTCCGCAAATCACTTCCATGCCGCCGCGTTTTGCAAGTTCGGGTTTGATTTTCAAATCGCAGCGCAGATCCGCGCCGCGCACTTTGAACCGGAAATCCGGTTGCGCCTTCACGCGCAGTTGCACAAAGCCGCCGGCGAATGGTTCGCTGCGCGGCAGACGAAAACGTGTTCCCGGCGCGGTTCCCGGCGGAATGACGAGTTCGTAAATCTCCGCACCGTTTGGATTGGCCGGGTCGTTGACGCGCACTTCACGTTGTGTGCCGCACAGGAAATCTTCGAGCCGCAGAGGCACGTCTCGCGCGAGGTTGCGCTGGATTTTGGCGACGCGATTATTGCCGGCAGATTTCTTTTGTGCATCCAGTTCGCGGTCGTAGGCGGCGCGCAAGCCGGGGTCACATAAAATCGCGCGGGCGGCATTCAACTCCTGCGTGCGCGCAACAGCGACCGACGAACCGCTATTCAAGTCGGGATGATGCCGCTTGGCCAGCGCCCGGTAGGCGGCGCGGATCTGCGTCGGCGTGCAACGCCGGCCGAGACCGAGCGTGGCGTAATGATTTTTTCCAGTGCGTTGCAAAGTCCACGGCTTTCACGCCGCCCGCAATTTGACGAGCAGATCCTTGCTTTCCACCGCCTCGCCAACCGTGACGTGCAGCGAATCCACGATGCCGTCGGCGGACGCGAAGACGGCGGTCTGCATTTTCATCGCTTCCATCATCAGAAGCTTGTCGCCCTTGGCAACCTTGTGGCCGACGCTGACCGCGATGGAAACGATGAGTCCGGGAATCGGCGCGCCAATCTGCAATGGATCATGCGCATCCATCTTGGGCCGCGTCTTGGCCACCGGCGCGATTTTTTTGTCGGTGATGAAGGCTTCGCGCGTCCGACCGTTCAATTCAAACGTCACAGTGCGCCGCGCGTCCTTGTCCGGTTCGCTGACGCTGACGAGCCGCACGATGAGCGACTTGCCTTCTTCGATGGCGATGTTGATTTCTTCGCCGAGTTGCAGCCCGTAAAAAAAGGCGGGCGTCGGCACCACGCTGACGTCGCTGAAGTCGCGCACGCTTTTAGCGAACTCGGCGAACACCTGCGGATACATCAAATAGGAATACAAGTCGTCCTCCGTCACCTCGTGCTTGAGGATTTCGGAAAGCTCCCTGCGGATTTTTTCCAGGTTCGCCGGTGTGGCGACGGCGCCGGGAATGACGCCTTTCTTGAAATCTTTCTGCGCCTGCGCCGCGCGTTTTTCGCCGAGGACGACGCGCTGAACATCCTTCGGCCAGCCGCCGGCCGGCCAGCCGAGTCCGCCGCTCATCATGTCCTCGACGGATTCTGGGAAGCCCTGCGCGCCGGGTTCGAGATTCACCACGTCGGCGGGCTTGATGCCGCGTGAAAACAGAAACAGCGCCATGTCGCCGACGACCTTGCTGCTCGGCGTGACCTTCACGATGTCACCAAAAAGCCGGTTCACCTCCGCGTAAATTCGCGCGATTTCCGGCCAGCGGTGTGAAACGCCCATGCTCGCGGCCTGTTCCTTGAGATTGGTGTATTGGCCGCCGGGCATCTCGTGCAGATAAACTTCCGCGCTGCCGGTCTTTGGCGCGGTGTCGAACGGATGATAGTGCTCGCGCACTTTTTCCCAGTAGTCGGCGAATTCGTTCAGCGCATCCAGATCAAGCCCGGTGTCGCGCGGAGAATGTTGCAGCGCGGCGACAATGGAATTAAGATTCGGCTGGCTCGTGCTGCCGCTCATGCCGGCGAACGCGAGATCCACCACGTCCACGCCGGCTTCGCTCGCCTGCAAAATCGCGGCAGCCTGCGTGCCCGCCGTGTCGTGCGTGTGGAAATGGATCGGAATGCCGACCTCGTCGCGCAGCGCCTTGACCAGCGCCTTCGCGGCGAGCGGACGGCAAAGCCCGGCCATGTCCTTGATGGCGAGCATGTGCCCGCCCATTTTTTCCAGTTCCTTCGCGAGCTTGACGTAATATTTCAGAGAATACTTGCTGCGCTGCGGATCAAGAATGTCACCTGTATAACAGACGGCGGCTTCGCAGACCGCATGCGTTTCCTGAACAGCATCCATCGCTACGCGGAGATTCGGCGTGTAGTTCAACGAGTCGAACATGCGGAAAATATCAATGCCCGACGCGGCGGCGTGCTTGACGAAACCGGCGACAACATTTTCCGGATAATTGGAATAACCCACGGCGTTGCTGCCGCGAAAGAGCATTTGAAAGCAGATGTTCGGAATCCGCGTCCGCAATTGGCGCAGCCGATCCCATGGATCTTCGTTCAGAAAACGCATCGAGGTGTCGAACGTCGCGCCGCCCCACATTTCCAGCGAGAACAATCCCGGCGCGCG
>CAZIFP010000382.1:0-2455 GCA_964538105.1 uncultured Bifidobacteriaceae bacterium | reverse complement strand
ACAACCAATGCATTGACTGCGACCTGTGCCGCGAGACGGCGCCGGACAATTTCAAGCGCAACGAGGACGGCGGCTACTCCTATGTTTACAAGCAGCCCGCCTCGCCGGACGAGGAAGCGCGCTGCAAGGAAGCCAAGGAAGGCTGCCCGGTTGAGGCCATCGGCGACAACGGCTGATTTTCGCCCTCCATTTTCAAAGCCAACCCCGCTGGAATTTTCCGGCGGGGTTTTACGTTCCAAGACGGCTGCCGAGGCGGATTTCGGGAGAAAGCCGCCACGTCGCCGTGAATCCGCGAGCAAGAAAGGATTTGGAATCATTTGTTTCGGTGGTAGAATAAGCAAAAGGATTATGAAAGCTGTCAAGGTTCTGCTGCTGGTCGCCTCCGTAATGGTGACTGACTTCGCGTTTGCCCAAACTTGGACACCGACCGGCGCGCCAAGCGAATCTTGGTATTCACTCGCTTCATCGGCGGACGGAAGTAAAATAATAGCCGCATTTAGTTCGTGGCAGTTCGGCGTTTCGACCAATGGAGGAGCTACTTGGACTACAAACAACCAGCCTGTGTATGACTCAAATGTGGAGTTCAGAACAATCGCCTTATCCGCAGATGGAACTGAAATTGTGAGCGTGGCTGGCCCCGCGTGCTGGGTTTCGACTGATTTAGGAAACACCTGGTCATCAAACAATGTGCCAGGCGTAACTTTTCTCGCATCCGTGGCCATGTCGGCGGATGGCAGCAAATTGGTGGTTGTGGCAGGGCAAGGAAATCAACCAGGCAAACCAAACCCCGGCCCGATTTGCATCTCGACAAACAGGGGAACGACTTGGACGCAAACCATGGCACCTACGAATAACTGGGTATCCGTTGCCTCATCGGCGGATGGCAGCAAACTGGTGGCGGCTGTTGAGAACCAGTCTGGGTCAAC
Organism: uncultured Bifidobacteriaceae bacterium; assembly: GCA_964538105.1. Classification (GTDB taxonomy): domain Bacteria; phylum Verrucomicrobiota; class Verrucomicrobiia; order Limisphaerales; family UBA11358; genus UBA11358. The sequence goes on along the minus strand of CAZIFP010000382.1, from coordinate 1,529 downwards.
TTATGTGCCTTACGGTAATTTTATTTACATCTCAACGAATTCAGGAACCTCTTGGATTTTAAGTGAAGCGCCAACCAACATTCCGTGGGGAGCTGTCGCCTCATCGGCGGATGGAAGCAAAGTGGTGGCAGGGAGTCAGATGGCTTTTGTAGGTTCCGGGCCTACGGGATATACCAACGGTTTGGTCTATACCTCAACCGATTTCGGAATGACTTGGGTGTCAAACAATGTTCCGCAAGCGCAATGGTATGGTGTGGCCTCATCTTCGGATGGAACTCATTTGGCTGCTGTCGGCTCAATGGGAACTATCGTTATTTACAGCTCGACCAATGCAGGCACAACTTGGGTTTCAAACAACGTGCCAAATCAACTGTGGAATGATGTTGTTTCAACAGCCGATGGCATTAAGTTACTGGCTGCATCTGAAGCGTCGCAGAGCTATTCGGCACCGGGTTACATTTACACATTTCAAACTACGCCAACACCACAGTTAAACGTCGCATCTTTAGTCAACAATCTCGAACTTTCTTGGCTCATTCCATCAACAAAGTTCGTTGTGCAACAAAGTTCCGACCTGATGTCGTGGTCAAGTATCACGGACGCGCCCGCGCTCAATCTCACCAACCTGAACAACGAGCTTTCCGTTTCTCCGACCAACAGCAGCGGGTTCTTCCGGCTTTCAACGCCGTGAAATAAAACTGCCGGAGCCGACGTGAGTGAAAACCAAGAAGACATGAACCCGCGCCGAATCAATTACTGGCGGCTCTGGCTGTTCGATACCGTGCTGGTGAGCGCCGGCACGCTGTTCTTTCTGGCCACCCAATACGGCACCTACGAGTTCTTTGGCAGGGCCTGCGCCATGGCCTTGTTGCCGCTTATTCCGGTCCTGGTGCTGATTGGCGGCGGCGGCAGCACGGTGTTCGCGCTGACCAAGGTTTTGATCGAGCGGCGCAGGTTAAAAAAAACGGTGGCGCTGGCGTTGCTGGTCGGTCCCGCGCTGGTGGTGACGCTGGCGCTGGTGCTGTTGGGTGTCTTCCAGTCGCCGACTCACCGGCTGAACTACATTTGTGTGGGCAACGCTCCCGCGTTGGCGGGTCAGGTTCAAATCACGGGATATTCCACCTTCCTGCGCGAAGAATGGCTGGCGAGCTTCAACGTGGATGCCAGGGCGTTTCAAACATTCGTCGTCCAGGCGAAGCTGGTGCCGGCGGACAACTTTGAATTCAAAACGGTGCTGGAGCGTTCTTCGCTGAAAAACTCCCGGCTGTTTCAAAATCTACTGTCGTCGGGCAATCTCCAGAGTTTCAAGCGCGTCTTCAAAGAAGCCGAAGAGCACCAGCGCGGCAGTGTCTATACGGCGTTTGATCCGGCCACTTCCACGGCGGTGGTATTCCGGGAATATCATGATTGATTTTTGCAGAGCCTGCCCGATTTCGCGAAATGGCAGCTTCGCCTGCATTGAATGCGTCCGGTGAATGCCCGCCAATGTTGCAGGGATAATTGGAGCGAGCGAAGGGATTCGAACCCTC
>CAZIFP010000381.1:0-2487 GCA_964538105.1 uncultured Bifidobacteriaceae bacterium | reverse complement strand
GTGCCGCCAATCTTTTCCAGTGTGCCGGTGTTGATGAAAAGGTTGGTGCTGGTGGCTTCAACTTGAATCGTATTGTCGGCGACGGATTCCCAGAGTCCGGCGTTGTCAATGGTCGCCGTGCCGCCCAGGCTGCCCTCGTTGGCGAAGCTGGCAATGTTGCCCACACAAACGACCGTCCCGTAATTCGTCAGCGCCGCGTTATTGTTGTAGGGGCTGGTTTCGTCAAAATACACCGTGTTGGAAATGCTCAACGTCCCGCCTTGTAAAATTGTCAACGACCCTTCCAAATCCCCGCCGCCCCAATTCAAGACGCCGTTGGAATTGACGAGGCCGATGTTGGTCAGGGTGAGGGAGCTGATGGTCAATGTCTGGGTTCCGTTCGTGCCCCCCAAAATCAGGTTGTCCAAGGTCACGCTGGGAGCGTTGGTTACGGCATAGCTGCCGCTGTTCGTGATGATGACATCATCGCCGTTTTCGGGCACTTGATTGGGCGACCAGTTGGTTGCGACGTTCCAATCGCCGCCATTGGTGTTCGTCCAGGTGATGGTGGCGGCGTGCGTGACGCCGGCAACGGCGAACAAGGCAAATGCGATGAAGAGAAAATCAAGTTTCGCTTTCATAAGGATTTGAGATTTGTCTGCCTCGTGAGGACGGCGTTAATGACTCCGTTGTCGTTCTTATCAAATCCGCGAAAAAATGCAAGTAAAAAATCTAATTTCATGTATTTATAACAATGAAGACCCCGGCAAAACGCCGGTTCATCATGGCGGCAGGCCGGCTGAACGCCGCATTTCCTTGAAAAAATGAAAGCTTTCGGCTGAAAGCCACCACGGCGGTTACCATCGTGGTGAATGCCCTTGGCGCCGCGGGCCTGAGCAACTGGAGCAGCCCGGTCAGCCAGATCGCCGTCTAAACTGAAAGCTGGAAGGCTGAACGTTCAGCCTCAGACACAGCCGGAATGAGCAATCATTCCGGCTGATTTCGTAATTTTATAAATCCAGGACAAGCCGCCAAGCTGCGGCGCGCCCCGGCCGGCCTGCGCCGGAAAAAGCCGGCGGGCCGGGTGTCGTCTAAATTCGCTACAAAAATTGCCTCGAATTTTGCTCGCCGAAACGACAGCCTTGTTCAATCCATGAAACTACATCCCGTTGACCTGGCCATCATCGGCCTTTATCTGATCGCCACCATCTTCGTCGGGTTTTGGGTGTCCAAGCGGGCGTCCAAGGACATGAAGTCCTACTTTCTGGGCGGGAACAAGCTGCCGTGGTATATGCTGGGGGTTTCCAACGCGTCGGGCATGTTTGATATTTCCGGAACCATGTGGCTGGTGTATGTCACGGCCACCTATGGCATGAAAGGCGTGTGGCTGCCGTGGCTATGGCCGGTGTTCAACCAGATTTTTCTGATGGTCTATATGTCCATCTGGCTGCGGCGCTCCAACGTGATGACGGGCGCGGAATGGATCCAGACCCGGTTCGGCAAGGGTCCCGGTGCCACCGCCTCACATATCATCGTCGTGGTCTTCGCGCTGGTCAGCGTCATCGGCTTCCTGGCCTACGCGTCGAAAGGCATCGGCAAGTTCGCCGGCGAATTTCTGCCGGGGCATCTCTCCGATGACACCTATGCTTTCATCCTGATGGGCATCACGACGTTTTATGTGGTGAAGGGCGGCATGTTCAGCGTGGTATTCACGGAGGTCATCCAATTCTGCATCCTGACCATCGCCTCGCTGGCCATTGGCGTCATCGCCATGATGAAAGTCTCCCCGGAATTGCTGAACCGGATTGTCCCGACAGGCTGGCACGACCTGTTCTTCGGCTGGAACCTCGGTTTGAACTGGACCTCGATTCCGGAAATCAACAACAAGATCGCCGCCGACGGCTACTCGCTCTTCGGCATTTTCTTCATGATGATGTGCTTCAAGGGAATTCTCATCAGCGCGGCCGGCCCGGCACCGAACTACGACATGCAGCGCGTGCTCTCCACCAAAGGCCCGCGCGAGGCGGCGTTGATGAGTTCGACGGTCAACGTAGTGCTGTTCTTTCCGCGCTACATGATGATCACCGGCCTCACCATCCTGGCGCTCGCCTTCTACACGCCGGACCTGGCGGCGATGGGCGACAAGCTGGATCTGGAAAAAATCCTGCCGCTGGCGCTGGCGAAGTTTGTGCCGGTCGGCATTCTCGGCCTGCTCATGGCGGGATTGCTGGCGGCGTTCATGTCGAATTTTGCGGCGACGGTCAACGCCGCGCCGGCCTACCTCGTCAACGACATTTACAAGCGCTACATCAATCCCCACGCCTCGCAGAAGCGTTATGTGTGGTTGAGCTACGCGGCCTCGTTCGGCGTCGTCGTCGTCGGCCTGCTCTTCGGCCTCCTGACGCACTCCATTAATTCCATCGTGCAATGGATTGTTTCCGGCCTGTGGGGCGGCTACACGGCCTCGAATGTTCTGAAATGGTATTGGTGGCGGTTCAACGGCTGGGG
>CAZIFP010000380.1:1410-2515 GCA_964538105.1 uncultured Bifidobacteriaceae bacterium | reverse complement strand
CATTCGGCAAACTATCGGCTTTGGCGGCGAGCAGGAAGACGTGCCCGATGACCAGCTCAACCTTGCCAGCAAACGGGATGTTTCCCGGCTCACGTTCACACTCGGACGGTTCAGCGCCACAGACATTTTCGACCAGAACACCTACGCCAACAGTCCGCGCACGCAATTCATGAACTGGGCGTTTGCTAACAATGAGGCGTGGGATTACGCAGCGGATGCCGTGGGCTACACCACCGGACTGGCGGTGGAATTGAACGAGCCGCAATGGACCTTGCGCTACGGTCTTTTCCAAGAGCCGAAACTCGCGAATAATCTGACCGGAGACGACGCGGTTCTCAAATGGCCGTATGACAGTTCGGCGGGATATGCCCCGGTTTTAAGCGCTTGGGCAATGGTGATGGAATTGGAGCGCCGTTACACCGTCAATAATCATCCCGGCACCATTCGCCTGCTGGCTTTTCTGAACCGGGCCGACATGTTCAGTTATTCGGGGGCGACCGCCATTTTGCAGACAAACGGGGCGGGTGCTGATCTGACAGCGGCAAGCGCCTACCGCTTGAAATACGGCTTTGGGTTGAACTGGGAACAGGAGATTGCGAAGAACGTCGGCATCTTTTCCCGCGTGGGCTGGAATGACGGCCAGGAACAGGCCTGGATGTTCAGCGACGTGGATTATACGGCTTCATTGGGCTTGAGCATCAACGGCGAATCATGGCATCGGCCCGACGACACGTTTGGTCTGGCGGGCGCGGCCAACGGCATTTCAAAAGTGGAACAGGAATTTTTCGCGGCCGGCGGCACGGGCATTCTGGCCGGCGACGGCAATCTGAATTACGGCTGGGAAAAAATCCTGGAAACTTACTACGATTTCAAAATCTGGAAAACCATTCACGCCTCGCTGGACTATCAATTCATCACCGACCCGGCTTTCAATCAGGATCGTGGACCGGTCTCCATCTTCGGCGCGCGGCTGCATTGGGAGTTTTGAGCGGCATAAGCTTCCACAAAATTTCTTTCTGTGCGCGGCACTTGACGCTGCCGCCGAATCGCTTTAGCTTGGCACCGTTCGGGGAGCCAAATCGCCTTTGGGCGACGCTGAGAGTTT
>CAZIFP010000380.1:0-1400 GCA_964538105.1 uncultured Bifidobacteriaceae bacterium | reverse complement strand
TTACGATCGTCAGCGTGGCGATGCTGCCAGGATTTAAGGCGGCAATTCCAGTCAGAATGACCAGCCCTGCAGGCCGACTCGTTTTATTCTCCGGCCAAATGGCTGCGGGGCAAGCCTGCGGTAAATTTTCTTTCCGGTCGCGCGCTTGACGCTGCCGTGGAATCGTTTTAGCTTGGCATCGTTCGGGGAGCCAAATCACCTGCGGGTGACGCTGAGAGTTTGACGCGCGAGCGCCAATGACCCGTGAACTTGAACCGGATAATGCCGGCGCATGAATTACCACTCTCTCCGGCTTTCCTTCCAAAAAATTATGATCGCGACCAAAGAATCATTCGAACCGCACAGCAGCGAGCAACTGCCCGCCAGCAAAAAAATTTACGTCGAAGGCGTGTTGCATCCCGAGATTCGTGTGCCAATGCGCGAGATCGAAGTCAGCGATACCAAATCCTACACCGGTGCCGTCGAGAAGAATGCGCCGGTGCGCGTCTATGATTGCAGCGGACCGTGGGGCGACCCCGCGTTCACCGGCACGTCCGAGGAGGGTCTGCCCGCGTTGCGCCGCGACTGGATTTTGAAACGCGGCGACGTCGAGGAATACGACGGACGCGAAGTGAAGCCGCAGGACAACGGCTATCTCTCCGGCAAACACGCCGAGTTCGCCAGCGCGGCCGAGAAGAACCGCCTCGTCGAGTTCCCCGGCCTCAAGAGCCAGCGTCGCCGCACGCTCCGCGCCAAGGCTGGCAAGGTCGTCACGCAGTTGCAATATGCCCGCGCCGGCATCATCACGCCGGAGATGGAATTCATCGCCATCCGCGAGAATATGGGCCGCGCCCGCATTTCGGACATGACGGACGACATCGTCCGCAACCAGCTCGACAAGCAGCACGCCGGCTCCCAACAGCTCGCGAACAACGAATTCACGCCATCCGTTTTCAAGAAGTTTCCCCAGCGCATTCCGAAAGAGATCACGCCGGAATTCGTTCGCGACGAAGTCGCTGCCGGCCGCGCGATCATACCGGTGAACATCAACCATCCGGAAAACGAGCCGATGATTATCGGCCGCAATTTCCTCGTGAAGATCAACTCGAACATCGGCAACAGCGCCGTGGCGTCGAGCATCGAGGAGGAAGTCGAGAAGATGCGCTGGTCCATCAAGTGGGGCGCGGACACCGTCATGGATTTGTCCACCGGTAAGAACATTCACGCCACGCGCGAATGGATTTTGCGCAACTCACCCGTGCCCATCGGCACCGTGCCGATTTATCAGGCGCTCGAAAAGGTCAACGGCCGGGCCGAAGACCTCACCTGGGAGCTCTTCCGCGACACGCTTATCGAACAGGCCGAACAGGGCGTGGATTACTTCACCATTCACGCCGGCGTGCTCCTGCGTTTCGTGCCGA
>CAZIFP010000379.1:0-2536 GCA_964538105.1 uncultured Bifidobacteriaceae bacterium | reverse complement strand
ACCGGCGCATCCGGCCGGAGCGCGTGATCATTGACCATGTCGAGGAACACACGGTGGAAATGGTCTTGGACTGCGGCATGTGGGCGGGCATGACGCTGTATCCCGAAACCAAATGCACGCCGGCGCGGGCGATTGATATTCTCGAAACCTACGGCAGCGAGAGAATCTGGATGAACAGCGCGTGCGACTGGGGCGTGAGCGACCCGCTGGCGGTGCCGAAGACGGCTTTGGAAATGAAACGTCGCGGACATCTTGCCGGCGCGATTGAAAAGGTGATTTTCTCTAACCCCAAAAAATTTCTGCGGCAGTCCGGCAAATTTGAACTGGCAGAAGATTAGTTCGCCCAGAGGATGCCGGTGGAACTAACGGGCATGAAGCTGCCGCTGCCAATGTATTGCAGCTCCACCGAGGAACCTTGACTGCTGCCGATGGTGCTGTTGGTGCTGACGGTGTTGGGCTGGATGCTGACGCTGTCGTAAAAAATGCCGCCGTTCAGGCTGCCGGAATTTCCGGTCGTCGCGGCAATCTTGCTGCCGTCGGGCGACATCCACGCGCCGGTCCAGGCCTGATTTGCGCTCGCGGTCGTGAGCGGCGTCCAGGTCGCGCCTGCGTTGGCCGAGGCGTAAAGCTGGCCGCCGTTTTTGCCGGCCACGAGCTTGGTGCAATCGCTGGAGGCGGCCACGCAACTCAAGCCGGTGGTCGGGCCGGTGACGCTGATGTTGAAGTTCGCACCAGAGTTGGTCGAAAGCAAAATCGCCCCGCCGGATAATCCCGCCAGATACGTGCCGTTGCCGGAACAGGCAATATTCCCGGTGAACACCTTGCTGCCATCGGCCGTGCAGCCGATGAAACTTCCCGCCGTTGCGCTGTAGGTCGAAGCGGTCCAGGTCGCCCCAAAGTTGCTGGACATTTGAATGGTCCCGCCGGCGCTGGACAAGGCATAGGCAATCTTCCCATTCGCTGAGCAGGCCACCGAAGACCAGGAACCGCTCAGGCCGCCCACGGGATTCCAAGTCTGGCCGGAATCCGCGGAAGCATACACCCCGACGATGGCGGTGCCCACGGCATACATCTGGGTGCCGTCGGCGGAGGCGGCCACGTCACTGAACCCGGTGCTGGAGCTGCCGTAGATCGGCAACGTGCCCAACACGCTGTTACGATAGCTGGCGAAGTTGCCGTAGATGAACTGTCCGGTATTTTCCTTCACCAGCCAGCCGCCCGCTCCCGCGCCGGAAATCCGCACAATGTCGCTCACGTTGGGCGTTGGCGGCAGTGTCACCGTCACCAGTCCCGGGCTGGTCAGCAGATAACCGGTGTCCGAGACCGCCTGCAACGCCGTGGCGTTGGTGGGAATCCAGCCCACCAGCCCGTTGCCGAAGAAGCTGCCATGAAAATTGTTGCCCATGTTGGTGAAGATATTCACGCCGGTAAGATTATTGGTTCCCGTGAAGGTATTGAAGCCGGTGAACGTCTGGTTTGTGTTGAGCAGCGCCACGTTCGAGGAGAGCCGTGCGTCGGCCACGGTGCCGGTGGTCAATTGCGACGCGTTCAAGTTGCTCAAGCTCGATCCGGTGCCGGTGAAGTTGCCGGTGAAAACGCCGATGAAGCTGTTTGCGCTGTTGCTGAACGTCACCGCGCTCGAATAGGTGCCGCTGATCTGCGACGAAGGGAGTGCGCCGCTTAATTGCGACGATGGCAGCGTGCCGGACAGGTTGCTGGCGGTGGTGGCAAAGATCGCATACGGCACCGGCAGCAACGGCTGACGCGGCGACAGCCCCGTGAATTGTGTCCCGCCATTGGTGCGCACGGCGATGCCCAGCCAGTAGTTGGTGCCGGTGAAAATGCCGGGGCCGAAATCCAGCGTGGTGGTGAACAGGCCGTTCGTCACCACCACGGCGGAATTGGTGATCGGTTCGGCCACGTTCGTGATGGACAGATTGCTCGTGTTATAGAGCGCGAAAGTGAAGTCATAACTGCCGCTGGCCGGACTGCCGCCTTCATCGAGCTGGCCCTGATAGGTGAACGCCGTGCCCTGGGCATGCAGTGGATTCACCGTGGCAAGGAGGATGGAAATGCAAATCAGCCAGCCGGACACGTTCCTTTTCATGATTGGACGACTATACCACGATTTTGCCACAAGCCAACTCGGAAAAAGTTAAGTTTAATTGGCGTGCCAACCGGCGCAAATCGGTTCGTGCCGGGGTCGGGCGCTGAGCGCGGCAACGACGCGCCCGCCACAACTTCTTCATCCGGCTGGCTCAAGGTTGCCAGAGGCATGTTTTCGCGCGACCGGGTCAGGTGGAAGTTTGCGTTCATCCCGCCCAGGTGATCTTGTTGGATTCAGGACCGAAGTTGACCCCGTCACCGTCCTGCGCTTGCAGGGAGATTTGAAATGGCGGCGGATCCCACATATCCGTGATGTTCGCGCTTTGATGGGCGACGTCAATGCTGCCGGAATTATCCAGCAGATGGCCCGACAGGTCGTAGATGTTCGTAACCCAATCGGCGGCCAGCGGGTCGCGGGGCGACCAGGTGA
>CAZIFP010000378.1:0-2541 GCA_964538105.1 uncultured Bifidobacteriaceae bacterium | reverse complement strand
TAATTTTCAAAATGCGGATTCAAATTGGAACGCGGCCAAATAGTTGCCATTATTTTGCAAATCCAGCAGGATTGCGCATCCATATACAATTGCGCGTCGCCGGTGCGACGTCCGGATTTTTTTGAATAAAAAAACTTAAATTATGATTATCAGATTCGCCGTCAGTTCCCTGCTCCTCACAATTGTGGCCACAACCGTCCTGACGGGCGCTGTCGCCGCCGAAACCAATGCGCGGCCATTTTTGCACCCCGAGCGGATCCGTTATGACAGCCATTGCCTGACGATTGACGGCAAGGATGTTTTTATTTACAGCGGCGCCTTCCATTTTTTCCGCTGCCCGAAAGAGCTGTGGCCTGACCGGTTTCAAAAAATCAAGGATGCGGGCTTCAACTGCGTAGAAACTTACGTCGCCTGGAACTGGTGCGAGCGGGAAATGCCCGCCGGCACCAATGATTTTTCCAAGGTCAATCTCACCGACCTCGACGACTTCTTAAGCATGGCGGAAAAATTTGGGCTTTATGTCCTCGTCCGCCCCGGCCCTTACATCTGCGCCGAATGGGACACCGGCGGCTATCCGCAATGGCTGTTGACGAAAAAGCCCGACGCGCCGTTGCGCGCCAACGGCTGGCTGCGCAGCGACGACCCGGTTTATCTCGCGTGGTGCAAGCATTGGTATGACGCCGTCTGTCCGGTCATCGCCAAACATCAGATCACCCGCAAGGCGCCGGGCGCGCCGGGCGTCATTCTTGTGCAGTTGGAAAATGAATATGACTACGCGAAATTTTCCGACGACGTGAAACGCAACCAGGTCAAGGCGCTTGGCGAATACGCCCGTGTCGGCGGCATTGATGTTCCGTTGTTCACCTGCTGGACGCATCCGGTGCGCGGGCAGGACGATCCGCTGTTGCGGCAGGTTTTCGACGCGTGCAATTTTTATCCGCGCTGGAACGTGGACAGCGTGCAGAAGGACATCGAGCAACTCCGCCAGCAGCAGCCCGACGCGCCGCTGGCGACGACCGAACTGCAGGGCGGCTGGTTCTCGCAGGTCGGCGGAAAATTGAGCGAAGATCAGGACGGCGTTACCGGGTCGCAGATCAACAACCTCACGCTCTTCACCATCCAGAATGGCGAGACGATCCTGAATTATTACATGCTGTTTGGCGGCACAAATCCCGGCGACTGGGCGGCGCGCGACTTGACGACGAGCTACGACTACAACGCGCCCATCCGCGAATGGGGCGGCGTCGGCGACCGTTACCAGCGCGTCTGGGCGCTCGGCCACATGCTGCGCGATCACGGCGCGAAGCTGGCGCGCTCCGAAGTTGTGGACTGCGACGTGAACGTGCCGCAAAAGGATGTTACCGTTGTCGAGCGCCGCGCGCCCGACGGCGGCCGGTATTTTTTCATCCGCACCTCGCAGCATGATGAGCCGCGCGAAGGCACGGCGCAGGTGAAGGAAAAAACCGGTGCGGCTGCAGAAATTGTTTTCAATTACAACCTCGAACCGTTCGGTTCAAAAATTCTTTACCTGCCGCCGGGTGCGAACGACGTAACGCAGGGTGAATGGCTGCCCAAGGCCGCGCCGGCGATTGAACGCCCGACGGATTTGCCGGCCAGCGTCACGATTGCTTCCGCGCGCAGCCACAGCGACCCCGGCCCGGCAGGCTGGGCAAAAATGAGTCCGGGGCAGGATCTCGCGCAGCTCGGCGTCTACGGCAGCGGCTTCATTTTTTATCAGGCGAAAATTTCCAGCGCCACGCCGACCAACCTGATGGTTGAATACCCGGAGAACGACGTGGTGCTGGCGACCGTCAACGGCAACGCCGTCGCGCGCGTCGGCGGCACGACCGGCAGTTCGGTTTTCAGCCTGCCGGCCGGCGCAAGCACGGTGCGGTTTCTCTACGAAAATCGCGGGCACGGCAACGGCGGCGGCCTGGAGTCGCCCGCCGGCATTTTGTCGGCGCAACTGGTGCGTGCCGCACAGGTAGCGGGCAGTCCGGTGGCCGGCTGGCGGATGCGTCTGGTGGACAGCACCAGCAAAAAGCGCCCGGAAATAAAGGCCGATTTTGATGACACTGGCTGGTCGCCGGTGGCCGTGGATGATTTGAACGCGAACCAATTGACACCGGGACAGATTGCGGTGTTCCGCGCCGATCTCGAATTGTCGGCGGACGATTTGCGGGACTGGAAGTGGGACCTGAGCTTCGGGCGAATTGACGACGCGGGCTGGATTTTTGTGAACGGAAAAAGTGTCGGCCAGACCACCGACTGGTCGCAGCCGTATTCGTTCAACGTGACGAAGCAGTTGCATCCGGGTAAAAATGTCGTCGCCGTCATCGTGCGCAACGACGGGGGCGGCGGCGGATTGGGATTGCCCAGCTTCGGGTGCGAACTGGAAGGCGCGCCGGTGGAATTGGAATCGTTTGGCAGTCCGGCCGGCATGGAGAAGCAATGGTGGACAACGGATTTCGATGACCAGAATTGGGAAACGGTGGCGGTGGATTCAGACAAGCCGGGGACGGATTCTTTGCTGACGTGGTA
>CAZIFP010000377.1:0-2544 GCA_964538105.1 uncultured Bifidobacteriaceae bacterium | reverse complement strand
TTACGGATTCGGCGCGGGCGTCTCCCCGTCCAGGGCCTTTTCAAAATCCGGATTGCGCGGCTGGCCGGCGTCCACCGCCTTTTGATAATGCCAGCGGGCCAGTTGCACCAGCGGCGGCTTTTGGGTGAGATAAATCACGGCCAGGTTGTTCTGGGCGGAGGCGTAGTTGGGGTCAAGCTGGATGGCCTTGCGCAACGCGGTTTCCGCCTGCACGCGCAGCCCCTTGTGGCTCAGCGCGACGCCGAGATAATTTTGAATCTCCGGATTCTGCGGGTCGAGCTTGGCGGCGCGGCCCAGCGAGTCGAGCGCGTCGTCGTATTTTTCCTGCTGGAATTTCAGGTAGCCGAGCCGGGAAAGGTTGTAGGAATCGTCGGGCTTCAGGGCGAGCGCGGCTTTGAGATGCGTTTCCGCCTCATCCAGCTTGCCCTCCTCCACTTCGATGGCCGCCAGATTGCCCAGCACGACGACGTTGTTTGAGTCCTGCTCCAGCACGTGCAGGTAATTCGTCTCGGCCTGGCCGAACTTCCGCTGGGCAAAAAAACTTTGCGCCTGGACCACCAGCGCCGTCGAGCCGGCGGGCATTTCGGTCGAGGGCTTGTTCGCCGCCACGGGCGCGGCCGCCGGCGCGGGCGCGTTGAAGAGCGCAAGTTCTTCCGCCGTGTAAGGCACCGGCTGCGCCTCGTCCACCGCCAGCCGCCCGCGCAGGGTTTCGACCTCGTCCGCCAGCGCGGCCACCTGATTGGAGGCGGATTTTTTTGAAGACGCGGCAAGTTTCTGGTTCGCCTCGCCAAGCTGGGCACGCATGTCGTCGCGCTCCCGCGTCAGTTCCTGGATGAGCGCCTCGTATTTCGCCTGACCTGGCGCCGGCGCAACCACCGCCACCGGCACGGGAACCGGAGCGACCGTGGTCGTGGCGGCAGACTGTGATTTTTTAAGCTTATTTTCCAGCGCGGCCTTTTCCAGTTTCCAAATCTGGGTCTGGGATTGGAACGCGATGAGCTGGAGCTGCGCCTGCCTCTCGTCATCCTGAATCCGTGCGGTGTCGGGGGCCTTGGCCGCCGCGAGCTTCAAGTCGGCAATCTGTTTTTTGAGCACGTCATTTTCCGCGCGCAACGCCGCCAGCGCGTCCGGGCTGGCCATCAGCATCTGCACGCGCGACTGCAACGCCTGATTTTCCAGCGCAAGTTTGTCGGCGCGTTCCGTCTGGTCGGCCAGCTTTTGATTGGCAACGACCAGCGCCGCCTGCACCTCCTTCAATGCCGCCGTGTCCGTCGCGAGGGTGACAACATTCGTCCGGGTTTTGCCCTGCGACAGGCTGGCCTTGAGCAGATCATTTTCCTTCGTCAAGAACTCGATCTGCTGCTGCGCCTTGGTGAGTTCGCGCGAATCAATCGCCGCCGGCTGCACGGACAACGCCTCCTTCAATTTCGCGGCGAGCGTGGTGTTGTCGGCCTGCAATTGTTGAAGCTGGTTGCGCAAATCAGTCACAACTGCATCGGACTGCGGAGGAGCCGCGCCCTGCCCTGCATTTACTGCGGCGGCCGGTCGCACCGGCGCATTCGCCGCCACTGGAACCTGCGCCTGAACCGGTGCCGGCAGTGCCGCCGTGATGTCGGCGATTTTTCCCGCGAGATATTTCAACCGGAAGTTGACGATGTTGGGATTCCAGTCGGGAAACACCTTCTGAAATTTTTGCAGTTCCGTTTGCACCTCGGCGTATTGCGCCAGCGCCTGTTGCGGCTGGCCGTTATCCGCCAGGTTGTCGGCCTGCTGGAGCAAACTGTAAATCATCAGGTATTGGTCGTCCGCGTCCGCCTGCGCGAGCGCGGGCGTCAACCCGGCGGCCAGCAGCAGAATGACGAGGGCGAACATTTGTTTCATGCCGGTAAAATAGCTCAATGCCCCGCCGCTTGGCAACGCCGCCGCGCGATGGGTGGAGGTATATTTTGAAATCAAAACGGATTTCGCGCGAAGGCCGCGAAGGGGGCGAAGTCAGAAAAGACCATTTCCCCCTTCGCTGATTTCGCGTTCTTCGCGCGACAAATCCGCCGTCACTTTTTCGTTACATCACCACAATTGACCCGCACCGCAGCCTTTGGTAGTCTTTGCGGGTCAGTGCCATGAACACCGCGCTACACCAACATGTGCTAGTGTTGAACCGGTTATGGCAGGCGGTCAACGTCTGCACCGCCCGCCGCGCCCTTACACTGCTTTTTCAAGGCCAGGCGCAGGTCGTCATGAACGACGCGGATGGTTCGTTCCGCACGTTTAATTTTCCCGAATGGCGCAGCCTCTCGGAATCCGCGCCGCACGAGGAATCCGTCCACGCCATCTCCTTCCGCATCCGCGTGCCGCGCGTCATCCTGCTGCTGATGTATGACCGGCTGCCGAAGAAGGAGGTCAAGTTCACGCGTCACAACATTTTCGAGCGCGACAAAAACACCTGCCAGTATTGCGGGAAGGTTTTTGACCGGAAAGATTTGAACCTCGACCACGTCATCCCGCGCGACCGCGGCGGCCCGACCACGTGGGAAAACATCGTCT
>CAZIFP010000376.1:0-2545 GCA_964538105.1 uncultured Bifidobacteriaceae bacterium | reverse complement strand
CTTCAGACCGGTAACGGCCACCATGCGGCATTGACCACGCTGGTCAGACATTGGCGGGCGACCAGGACTGGCTGCACAAGGCCACCAAGGAAATCGCCAAATATTGGAAAAACAAAAGAGGGCGGCGTCAATCTCCCCTGCCAAGCTGGACGCCACCAAAGCTCCCGTCCAGGCCATTGAAATGACGCCGGACAAAAAATGGTTGGGTCTTGCACTTGTGGACGCCCCAGGTGGATCTCGGTGCGGCCACCACCTTTCAAATGCTGCCATGACGTGCCACTGTCGCCTTTCGAACCGGTCTTGCTTCCGGGCAAAAATAAATCCATTTTTTCCTGATGCGCCCAATTGTAATCATCATCTTGATCTGTTCGCTCTTATTGCCGCTGGCAACGTTTTGTTCGGCTTGCGAAAACCAGGTGTTGAGTTCCGGCTGGAAGGTGCAGATTGGCGATCCTGCCGATGCCGCCGGGCCAGATTTCAATGATGCCGGCTGGCAAACGGTTTCGCTGCCGCACAACTGGGGCTGGCTGGAAGCGCAGGAGGGAAAGAATTATTATCGCGGACCGGGCTGGTATCGGCATGAATTAGGTGTCACGCCACTAACCGGCAAAAGATATTTTCTGCGCTTTGAGGCGGCAAGCCTGGTAGCCGACGTTTATCTGAATGGACAATTTCTGGGCGAACATCGCGGCGGCTTTGGGTCGTTTTGTTTTGAGATCACCCAACAGCTTTCCGACACCGGGACGAACTTGCTGGCCGTGCGCGTTGACAACACCAAGTTTCCCGACATCGCACCGCTGGAAGGGGATTTTTCGGTTTACGGCGGCCTGTATCGGCCGGTGCATTTGATTGTGACCGATGAGGAAAACATCGAACTCACCGATCACGGTTCGCCGGGCGTCGCGTGGTTACAGACAAGCGTGAGCACCACCCAGGCCGTGTTGGATGTCACGGCACAAATTTCCAACGGCACGTCGAACAAGGTGCAGCTCAAACTCGTGGCCAGCATCCTGAACCCGGATGGCAAGACAGTTTTGGCCAGCGAACAAGCCCTGACGCTCGCGCGGTCGGATACCGCGCCGTATTATTTTCACCTCACCCTGCCGCAGCCGCATCTCTGGAACGGGCGCAAGGATCCATATCTTTACCGGGCGATTATGGAATTGCAGACCAAAGACGGTATGACGCTGGATCGGGTCGAGCAGCCGCTCGGCCTGCGCTTTTATTCGGTTGATCCGGACAAGGGATTTTTCCTGAATGGCCAGCCGTATCACCTGCACGGAGTGGATAGGCACCAGGATTTCATGAACAAGGGCTGGGCGATTTCCGACACGGACATGGACGAGGACATTGCCCTGCTCAAGGAACTCGGCGCGACGGTCATTCGCTGCGCGCACTATCAGCACAGCGATTATTTTTACGGCCTCTGTGACAAGCTGGGCATTTTGGTCTGGGCCGAGATTCCGCAGGTGAACATCATCCGCGACACGCCAGAATTCGAAAACACCTCGCGCAACCAGTTGCTTGATCTCATCCGGCAATGTGTGAACCACCCGTCCATTTTTGTGTGGAGTCTGGGCAACGAAATTGGCGGCAAAAGCGATGATCCACATCGCGAACTACAAGATCTGGCGGCGGTGGCGCACGGCGAAGATCCGACGCGTCCGACGATTGAGGCCACGATGACGGACGCGCGTCCACAGATGAACAAGATTCCCGATCTGCTAGGCTGGAACATTTATCCCGGCTGGTATTCCGGAGCCAAAGAAGATTACGGTCAATACCTCGACCAGCGACGAAACTCTAGCAAATGGGGCGGATTCTGTGTCAGCGAATATGGTGCTGGCGCGAACACGGCGCAGCACGAGCAAAATCCCCAGCATCCTAAACCCGGCGGCTCGTGGCATCCCGAGGAATGGCAGGCGGAAGTTCACGAAGCAGCTTGGGCGGCGCTCAAGCAACGGCCGTTTGTTTGGGGAACATTTGTTTGGTGCATGTTTGATTTTGCCGTAGCCACCCGGCATGAAGGCAGTCAGCCAGGCCTCAACGACAAGGGACTTGTCACGCGCGACCGTAAGACAAAGAAGGACGCATTTTATTTCTACAAGAGCAACTGGTCGGACGAGCCGATGATTTATATCACCAGCCGCCAGTTCACCGAACGCACGAACGCAGTGACGGATGTTAAAATTTATTCCAACGCCAAAAGCCCGGAGTTGTTCATCAATAGTGTTTCCCAAGGCAAACAAGGCGGTGGCACCAATGGTGTCTTCATCTGGAAAAATGTCACACTCACACCGGGCGAAAATAAAATCACTGTGACCGCAATGGCTAACGGCCAGCCGGTTACTGACGAGTGCGTATGGAAATTGTCGCCGCCCGAACCGGCCAAATAAGAAAGAGTTTCAGCCATTGAAACGATTGTCGCTATTCCTGGCCATGATTCTCACGGCGCAATTCACCACCTCTCAAACCACCAAGCAAACGCCGACCGAGCATCCCGACAACCTCTAATGGGTTTACCGGCACGGGTGGGTGTCACGGG
>CAZIFP010000375.1:0-2561 GCA_964538105.1 uncultured Bifidobacteriaceae bacterium | reverse complement strand
GCCTTTGCCCTTCTGGCAAAGCATCGCGGCCATCGGCTTGCCGACAATGTTGCCGCGGCCGAGAATCACCACTTCCGCGCCATCAGTTTTCACACCGGAACGCGCGAGTAGTTCCATGACGCCCGCCGGCGTGCAGGGACGGAAACCGGTCGTGTCACCGAGCATCAGCTTGCCGACGTTGACCGGATGAAACCCGTCCACGTCTTTCGTCGGCAGAACCGTGGAAAAAACCACCGCTTCGCGGATTTGTTTCGGAAGCGGCGCCTGCACCAGAATTCCATGCAGGCGCGGATCGGCGTTCAGTTTGGCGAGCAGCGCCAGCAAGTCCGCTTCGCTCGTCACCTCCGGCACGACGTGGGTTTCAGAAGCGATGCCGAGTTCGGCGCAGGCTTTTTCCTTGCGCCCGACATAAACCTTGGACGCCGGATCCTCGCCGACGCGCACGAACGCGAGGCCGGGAACCACGCCGCGTTGCTTCAGCTCCGCGACGCGTTGCGCCAGCTCGTGCTGGATTTGCGCAGCGATCGCGCGGCCATCAACCACGTTGTCTGGGTGAGGGCAGATAGACTTTGGGGATGGCATTGGTGTTAAGCACCACGATGCGCTGGATGGTCAGCAACGGCGTGTCCTTCCAACGCTCGGCAATGGATTCCTGCCCGGTCACATCAATGAGCATTCCGTTGTAACGACCGATGTCCAGGTTCGTAGAGGTGGTGTAAAGAAAATTGATGTTCTGCCGGGTGGACAGGTCATACAGCACATACGGCGTCGGGGCAATGATGCTGCCGACCGGCCCGACAACGCCTTCGTGCGTCACAATGCGGGGCGGCGGCGGATTGGTGTCAACCACCGGTGCGGTTTCCACCACCGGCGGTGTCGTGGCCGGAGCCGGAGAAGGATTTGTTGCGGTTGGCGCAGTAGTCTCGGTGGTCGCTGGCGGCGTGGTCACAACGGGCGCGGCTTCAGGCACGGATGTTGGCGTTGCAGCCGGAGCCGTGGTGGTTTCCGACGAAGCCGGCGGATTGGCCGCCATGTTTCCCGACGCTTCCTGTTTCAAATACATCGCGGCGACAAACGCATAGGCGGTGGACGGCGGTTCGATCTCGGACCAGGCACCCTTCGTGTTGATGACATTCACGGCGGTGCCCTGTTCGACAACTCCAAGAACGCTGAAATTTTCTCCCGGCCCGGCGCGCAAATTCAATTTCTTCGCCGAAACCGTTTTGTTGGCGGCATCAATATATTTGGTGTTCACCCAGACGTGGTTGCTGGTCGGCAATGCGATCTTCGCCCACTGCGCCGGTTCGCCGGTCGCGTGCTTGTCGAGATTCAACTGGCTCATCACCGCCACCACATCACCTTTCTTCAGATGCGCCACGACTTCACCTTTTAGGCCGGCTTGACCGCGCACATTCAAATCATTGACCGCCACCTGGGCCGCGCCGGGTGACAGCGTGACCGTCGGCTCGTCAATCGCGGCGCGCTTCGGCGCGGCGTGTTTTTTATGTTTGACCGGTGCGTTCGTAGCCTCCGGCGCGGGCGCGACTTCCGAAGTTGGTGAAACCGCCGGCGCCGGAATCGGCGGCAAGGTGTTGGTGTTGTTTTGCGCGAGCGCGCTCGTCGCCATCATCAGTCCCACAATCAACCAGCCATTCGTTTTCATAGTCATGCAAGTAAAGTTTTAATTTCCGCCGCTGTCAATGCCCGCCATTTGCCGGGTTTCAACTCGCCCAGCTTGATTTTTCCAATCTGGATCCGCTGCAACCGTTTCACCGTCAAATTCTGCGATTCAAACAACCGCCGCACCTCGCGGTTTTTGCCCTCGCTCAATTCCAGTTCCACCACGCTGCGGCTCCGTCCGCCCGAAATAATCACCGCCTTCTCCGCCTTCAACTTTTCGCCCGCGTGCCAGACGCCGCTGACAAACTGCGCCAGCATCGGCCGCGTCACTTCGCCTTCCACCGTCGCGAGATACTTTTTACGGACGCCGTAGCGCGGATGCGTCAGGTGCAGCGCGAATTGTCCATCATTGGTCAAAAAAATCAATCCTTCGCTGTTGTAATCCAGACGACCGACGGAATTGGCAATCTGCCATTCGCGCGGCAGCAAATCGTAAATCGTCGGGCGGTCATGTTCATCATGGTGCGAACACACACAGCCCGGCGGCTTGTTCAACGCGATGTAAATCTTATTTTTGGCGCGGACAATCTTGCCGTCCAAAATCACTTCATCGCGATCCGGGTCAACCTTCGTTCCCAGCACGCGGACGATGTGGCCGTTGACACGCACCAACCCGTCCAGAATCAGCTTCTCGCCCGCGCGGCGCGAAGCCACACCGGCATCCGCAAGAAATTTTTGTAAACGAACGGAAGGTGACATGGGACAAATGGCAGGTGACACGAGCACAAGTCCCGTCACTTGTCACTCGGCACTTGCCACAGTTTACGCCTCGGGCTTCGTTTTGCGCAGACCGGTAATGCGGTCGCCGGCTTTGCGCTGGCCGCGCTTTTCGAGGAGCGCCGTGCGTTCAAAACGCTTGAGGACATTGCGCTTGCCGCCCA
>CAZIFP010000374.1:0-2567 GCA_964538105.1 uncultured Bifidobacteriaceae bacterium | reverse complement strand
AGAGCGGCGTGCATCGCGTCCAGCGCGTGCCCGCGACCGAGGCGCAGGGCCGCATTCATACCAGCACCGCGACCGTCGCCGTGCTGCCGGAAGCCGAGGAGGTGGACGTGGAAATCAAGCCCGACGAAATCGAAATCAATGTCTGTCGCGCTTCCGGCAAGGGCGGGCAAGGCGTGAACACCACCGATTCTGCGGTGCAAATCATTCACAAGCCGACCGGCATGATCGTCCGTTGCGCCGACCAGCGATCGCAGCAGAAAAATCGCATCCAGGCGATGACAGTTTTGCGCTCGCGTTTGCTGGAGCGGAAAGTTGCCGAGGAAAACGCGAAATACGCCGCGCACCGCAAGGACCAGGTCGGCACCGGCGAACGCAGCGAAAAAATCCGCACTTACAATTTTCCGCAGAACCGCGTCACCGACCATCGCATCGAAGTCACGCTTTACAATCTGGCTAACTTTATTGACGGCGACCTTGACCCGCTGATCGAACCGCTGATGACGCACGATTTGGACGAAAAATTGTCCGCGTTGAAATTATGAGTTTGCCACCACACATCAAAGGTTTGGTTTTCGACTGCGACGGCACGCTGGCCGACACCATGCCGCTGCATTGGCGCGCTTGGCAGGTGATTGCCGCCAAATACAAACTCCATTTTCCCGAAGACCGTTTTTATGCGCTCGGCGGCGTGCCCTCGCGCGACATTTTGAAGATGCTGGCCGAGGAGCAGGGCGTCACGCTCGACCACATCCAGGCATCGCACGAAAAGGAAAATGCCTATCTGCCGCTGATGGCGCAGGTCGAACCGATTCACGCCGTCGTGGAAATTGCGCAGGCGAACCACGGAAAAGTTCCGATGGCCGTCGCGTCCGGCGGCACGCAGCAAATCATCTGCGACGTGCTGGAACATTTGAAAATCCGGCATCTTTTTGGTGCGGTCGTAACGAGTGAGATGGTAAAGAATCAGAAGCCCGCGCCGGATATTTTTCTCGAAGCCGCGCGGCGCATCGGCGTTGACCCAAAATTTTGCCGCGCTTACGAAGACACGGAACTCGGCCTGCAGGCCATTCGCGCGGCGGGAATGGAAGCGGTGGATGTGCGGCAATTGTGCCGTTAGTTTCCAGTTTTCCGTTCGCGGAAATTTTATTTCTCCGGCGCGGATTTCCTGCCCCAGGCGAACCACGCGCAGACGCCGAACAGCAGCAGGTTGAACGCGCCGAGCGTTTGCAGCACGACCTCCAGCCGGCCTGGAAAATGGTTCAGCATTGCCGGCAGCGTGAAGCCGTAGGCGAGCGCAAGCACCACCATCCACGGCACTACCGCGTAGCGCGCCCGCGCCAGCAGGTCGTTGATCATCACGTTGGCGAGCGCCAGCGGCACCATCGCTGCGGCATACCACGGCAACAGAGCGGTCGTGGCGGCGACATAGCTGGTTTTATAGACGATTTTCACCACGATGGGACCGACCAGCCACAAGCCCAGCGCACCGCAAATTGCCAGCACGGCCGTGCCGAGGACGACAAGGTTGAACAGATTTGTTTTTTCCGCCTTCGCCGCCGCATGGACGATTTTGGGGAACATCACCTGCGCCAGCGGCAGCACCAGCCAGAGCAGCGCCCGCGACAAAGTTCCCGCCGCGACATACGGCGCCATTTGGTCGCCCGTGAAATATGCCTTCGCATAGATCGTGTCCGAGGTGAACATGAACTGGCATGCGCCAAACCCGAACATCAGCGGCACCACCTGCTTCATCAGTCCTTTGCCGTCAAACGACTCCGACCGCAGCGTCCACAAATCCCGCGAGCGCCAGATGAGAACCAGCGAGGAAAATCCGACCCCGAGCAGCGCGCCGGCCATCATGCCCGCCGCGCCGAAGCCCAGCGCCAGCACCAGGATTGCCGCTACAACAAATCTTCCAACCCCGCCAAAAATCGTCGCCCAGCCCAGCCAGAAAAAATCCTGCCGGCCCTGCACCACGCCGGAAAACATCGGCAGCCACAGCGACGCCAGAATCAACGGCAACGTCACCCACAAACCGGTCGCATCCGGCAGATGCCAGCCAGCGACGATTTGCTTTTGGAACACAAAAACCACCAGCGCGCCGAGCGCCCACACGACGAACGTCCACAGCCACGCCAGCCGGATCATGCCCGCGAGTTGCCGTTCGCGGCCGGTGGCGAGCGCCTGCGCGGTCTGCTGCGCGAAGATCATCTGCAACGGCATCGTCGGCATGCACGCCACCACCATGAGCAATGTCCCGAAGATGGCGTATTGCGACTCGGGGATGGACTTCGCCAGGAAATGCACGCCCCACGTCATCGCGCCGCCGCCGACGGCGGCGACCATCAGCCAGCCGCTCTGCCGGAAAAACGCCGCGTGCGGCTTGTGGTCAACCGTCTTGATGGTCTCTGTGTTGGCTTCGGACATGAGCGTTGGACAATACGAAAGACGGCCTGTTCAGGAAAGCGATTTCAGAAACTTCAGCAGCAGGTTTTTCCCGCGCTCCAGTCCGGCCAGCGAAATCCATTCGTCCGCCGTGTGCGCCTGCGCGATGTCGCCCGGGCCGA
>CAZIFP010000373.1:0-2570 GCA_964538105.1 uncultured Bifidobacteriaceae bacterium | reverse complement strand
AGTTTGCCTTCCTCTTTTTCCACGAAGATGAACCGCACGCCAAGCTGCCGCGCGACTTCCTGGCCGATGACGAGTCCGCCCATCGCCGGCGAAACCACGGTAACCGCGCCGAGCGGCTTGACCTTGGCCGCCAGCGCCTCGCCGAGTTTTTCGACGACGTGCATCTGCTGGAGCGCAAGCGCACATTGGAAAAACTGCCGGCTGTGCAATCCGCTGCGGAGGATAAAATGGCCTTCGAGCAGCGCACCGCTGTCGCGGAAAATCTGGAGAACTTGATCTTGTGTCATCGCGCAAATGTTAAATCCAAAATTTAAAGTTCAAAGTTTTTTTTACCGCCGAGACGCCGAGGCGAGGAGGTCAGAAAGTTTTTTATCTGCGTCTCCGCGTCTCTGCGGTTAATCTTCCGCAGTGCCGAAGTGGTTCAAGTTCATCATCGCCGTCCTGCTGCTGCCGGTTTGCGCCGGCGCAGCGATGGCATTATGGCGGGTTTTGCGCGCCGGCGGCGCGGACACGACTTGGATTCCGCTGCTTGGCGGCGCGGCAAGCTGGGTTGTCATTTTTCTGCTGCTGCCCAAGCCGATGTGGATTTACGTCTTCGGCCATGAACTGACGCACGCGCTCTGGACGTGGCTGTTCGGCGGCGAGGTCAAAAGAATGAAGGTCTCGGCCAAGGGCGGCCACGTCGTCATTTCCAAAACCAATTTTATCATCGCGCTCGCGCCGTATTTCTTTCCTCTGTATGTCGCGCTGGTGGTTGGCGTGTTCGTGCTGGGAAATTTCCTCTTGGACTGGCGAGGTTATCTGGTGTGGTTTCATCTGTGCCTCGGCGCGGCGTATGCGTTTCACCTCACGCTGACGTGGCATGTGTTGCAAACGCGCCAGACGGACATCACATCGCAAGGCTATTTATTTTCCGCCGTCGTGATTTTTCTCGGCAACGTCGGCGTGCTGCTGTTCGGAATTCCGCTGCTCACCGATCGCGTTGGAACGCTGGATTCGCTCGGCTGGTGGCTTGAAAGCACCGGCAGAGTTTTACACTGGCTGCAGCGCCTGATATGAGGCTGGAAAAATTGTTAGCAATTCAGTCTTGAATTGTCCGGGCGTTTCGCTTCATGCTTCAGGTCGCTATGGATTTGGCCGACATCTTGGGACGCGAGCAGATCGTCCCCGAACTGAAAGCAGCAAACCGCTGGGAGGCGATTGACGAACTCATCGGCAATCTCGTGGCCACCGGCAAGATCCAACCCGGCGACCGCGACGCCGTCACCGCCGCCGTCAAGAAGCGCGAAACCTCAATGTCCACCGGCATCGGCTTCGGCATCGGCATCCCGCACGCCTCGACGGATCTGATTTTTGAAGTGGTCGGCGCGCTGGGCCGCTCGCGCAAGGGCGTCAACTTTGACGCGCTCGACAACCAGCCGGTGAAACTCGTCATGCTTTTCCTCGTGCCGCAGGGACAATTTCAGAAGCATCTCCACACACTCGCCAACATCGCCAAGCTTCTGCACAAGGCCGATTTCCGCGAAGCCCTCGAAAAATCCCCCGACGCCGACGCCATGCTCGCCGTCATCCGCGAACACGGGAAAAAATGATTTCGGTGGATGAATTCCGTCGAGTCCGGTCCTTCAGAAAAATTTTAACCATGTCCAACCGCGTTCAACTGTGGTTAAATTCTCCCCGCAAATATGGATTCTAAAAAACTGGCAGGGCTTTGCCGCCATTACGCGGACAACAAAAAAGCGGAGAACATCGTCATCCTCGACGTGCGCGATTTGTCGTCCGTTACGAATTATTTTGTGATCGCGTCCGGCTCGAGCGAGCCGCAACTGCGCGCCATCGTGGGCGCCATCGCCGACGGGTTGCGCGAGGACCACGACCTGCGCCCGATGCGCACGGACGGCTCGTTGCAGGGCACGTGGGTGATCTTGGATTTTTTCGACGTGATCGTCCACGTCATGCGCACCGACGCGCGCGAACGCTACGATCTGGAAGGTCTGTGGGGCGACGCGGCGCGGTTGAAGGCAAAGAGCAAGCCGTCCAGGATAAAACTGACCAGCCGTCAGGCCTCCAAGAAGCGCGTCCGAAAAGCTAAAAGATAAACATTCAGACCGCGTTTTGCGCAGTTTGAATTTTTGATTTGTCCGGCTTCCAGCTTACAAAATATTCGCCGCCAGTTCCGCCAGTTCCGAGCGCTCGCCTTTTTGCAGTTCGATGTGCGCGGCGATGGCCTGGTCGCGGAAACGGCTGACGATGTAGTTGAAGCCGTTCGATGACGAATCCACATACGGATTGTCAATCTGATACGGGTCGCCGGTGAAGATGATTTTCGTGCCGCTGCCGACGCGGGTGATGATGGTCTTGGCTTCGAGCGGCGTGAGGTTTTGCGCCTCGTCAATGATCATGAACTGGTTTGCAATACTGCGTCCGCGAATGTAGCTGAGCGCCTCGACGACGATGCTGCCGGAGCGCATCAGATCGCCGCTGCGGCGATGGTCGTGGCCCATGTTCAGGTCGCTCAACATTTCGAGCGCGTCGTGAATCGGCTGCATCCACGGCGCGAGTTTTTCCTC
>CAZIFP010000372.1:0-2571 GCA_964538105.1 uncultured Bifidobacteriaceae bacterium | reverse complement strand
TCAGTCTCCCCCAGCGCCGTGAGTGTTTCCGCCAGAGCCATCATGGTGTGTCCATAATCATGATCCGGCTTTTCCTCCACGACGCCTTCCAGCAGTGGACGTGCTGCGGCTGGACGATTCAAGCGCAGCAGGCATTGACCGAGATGGGCGCGCGTATCGATGTCGCTTGGTTCACGTTCAAACGCGGCTCGATAACATCTTTCGGCCTCGGCAAATTTTCCGCGTTGGAAATAAACATCGCCGAGCTGGAAATGGTGATAGGCGTTATCAACATGATGGATTTTTGCTTGAAGCTCCTTGATGCGGGCGCGACTTTGCGCGCCAGGCAGTTCAAACCCGCTGGTGGTCGAACCCGAATTGCGGTAGGCATAAAAATAATACAACAACGCACCCAGTCCTGAACCGATGAAGATGAAGAACGCCCAGAGCCATTCACGATTGCGGATGGCGTGAACCAGCATCCAAATCTGAAACACCGTGATCGCCAGCCATAACGGGTTGAACAAAAGAAAATTCCAATCCGCGATCAAATTTATAAGCGAAGCGAACATGGTTGCGGCGAAAGCTATGCCTAACGATTTCGACTGGCAACCATGTTTTACGGGCTTGAAACGGGTGTGCTAAGCAAGGAGGGTGGCAGATTTTCTGTGCCTCGCATGCACTCAATGCCGCCAGTGCTAAATCTTAAAGCTGCGTAATTATTTCGCGCCCTGATCAATCCAAGCGCGAATCAAACCAACCTGCTCAGTGGTCAGCGGCTTGGGCGGTGGACCAAACCTGTGCGGCGGTTGTCCGTCAGGCCCTGGCCCATTAGGACCACCCGGGCCACCAAACCCACCCGGCCCGCCACTAGGTGGTGGCATGTCGGGAGGATTGGCACCAGGTGGTCTGTCGAATCCACCACTGGGGCCGCGATGACCAAATCTGGGCGGCATGGCCATTTCGGGATCAAGCTGTGAAACGGCTTTGACGATGATGCTGTTTGCGCTGTCACCGGCATTCAAGACTGGGCCGTATTCGCCTCCCTTCATCACGCCATCGAGTGTGTCGAGGCGGAGTTCTGCCTTTGCACGCTCCGTTCCGTGACAGCGGACGCACGAGGTATTGAAAATCGGCTGAATGTCATTTGCGAACGTGACATTGGCCTGGGTAGCGGCTGGAGGAAGTTTGCTCCAGTCAGTCTCGTCGGCAACGGCTGCAAATCCAGCAATGACACAACCGGCCAGAACGAATTTCAATTTATGTTTCATGATCTTTTTTGGTTTGGAAATATCAACCGCAGGATGCCCTTCCCTGAAAATGGCGTCACGGAAAAAATGAGCCTTTGATCCCGGCCGTCAACACATCAGCCTCGATGACTTTCAAGTTCCTCCTCTACCTTGTTGCTGATGGTTTTCAGAATCAGGCACATCATTTCTTAAACGCACGCTATGCGCATCCTTGACCAGATCACGCATATCCATTCGAGACTTGTCAGGGAGCTGGCAACAAGATCACCCGATAAAACTGCTGCTTGGCGGAACCAACTGGCTGTGTTGTGCCCGTCTGATTTCCAGCGGCAGTTATCTTGACAACATTCGTCCAAATGGAATTGCTCAAACTGCTGGCTGACTCAACCTGATAAGCAACATTGGGAATGCTGCTCCACGTGAGATTAATGGTGCCGCCCATTCGCTCGACCGGCTGAAAAACCGGCGCAGGAACGGGTTCCACGGTGACGTCATCCAACCCGAAGGCGCCTGGGTCGTTGTTGAAATCAAATTCGAGCGTTGTCCTCGTGCTGGTGGCAGGAACGACGAACTGTAGGTTAGTCCAACTGAAAGCGTTCAGGTTGGTTTGGGCGTAGAGCGCCGAGTTGTTCCATTTGGCGATGAACTGGTTGTTCGTCGTCACGCCTGAACTGTCGGGAACGCAGGTCAGCCAGAAGGACACCAGATATTGTTGACCGGCCGTGGTGGCCACGGACTGCGAGAGTGAACCGACCGCAGGTGGAACAGGCGACAAATCCGGACTGGCCCACTCCCCGAGATAGCCGCCATAAAGTCCCGAACGCACAAACTGCGAATCGGGCTGGCCGGGCAAGGCTTCTGCTCCAGCCACGTCCGCGTCGTCGGCTGACAGGGCAAAATTAAGTTCAGTGCTGCCGACCAGAGTCCAGTCATCGATGCCGCCGGTTTCGAAACCTCCGTTGCCGGCATACAGGTCAAACTGGCGGTTTTGAGTCGTGCCGGCGGTGAGATTGTTCAAGACAACATTGCCACTGACATGCGCGATCAAAAAATTATTGGCCGCCGGGTTGAGACTAATCGTGAGCGTGGTGCTGGCGGCGGCACTCAAATTGCCGGAGGTGGAAGAAACCGTGAGCCAGGTGGAGGTGTTGACGAGGCTCCAGTTCATGGGCATCAAGCCGATGTTTTTCAGCGTGTAAGTTTGGGAAGGCACCGTGAACGGCCCGCCACCGGGGCCGAAAGAGGTGAAGCCCTGCGGCGGCGTGACGAGCAGAGTTTCGGTAGGAGGACGCCCTGTTGCCAAGATGGAATCGAGTAAACGGTGCTGATCCCACCAGAGGAG
>CAZIFP010000371.1:0-2610 GCA_964538105.1 uncultured Bifidobacteriaceae bacterium | reverse complement strand
CCGCCCGCCGCGGCCCGGTCAGCCAGACAATGGATGCCTGTTTCCACGCGGCGACAAGCCGGTCAGTCCAGAAAGGGCGTTTAATCATTGCAGGACTAATTTACTTTTAGACGGCTAAAAGTAAAGTGAGGATTTGTCAACTTGACGTCATGCAGCCATTCCATGTCGTCGTCGGATTCAATGATACGGCCTGACGATAGCTGGGCGGTTTTGAAAGTGTCGTTTGCCGCTTCTAGCCCCTCAATCATAAATCAGCACGGTTTCGGTAATGGCCAGTGAAAAACGGGCACATCGTTCAAATTCTAACGCCGTGACTGTGATTTTGAGCAAGCGTTTCCCGGCGTGCGATGTCGCGAGCCATTTTGATTTCAAATGATTCAACCACAATGCCCATGTCCTGGCGGGGATATTTTTCATCGAGATGTTCTCTCACCTGCGCTTTCACGTCGTCTTTCCAGAGGTTCAGAACCTGCCGTTGATCGCGCGTGAACGCTTGCAGCACTTCCCGCACGTCGGGTCCGCTGTTCAAAACCTCTTTCATCTCGCCTGATTTCAACGGCAGACATTCGACGACGGCAAATTCCAAGCCTGCCGCCGTGCGACGGTGGCAAACAGAACTGATGTTCGTCAAATCAACGGCGTGTTGCCATTGCGTGCCGTCGTCGGTTTGAATGATGCAGTCTGATGATTGCAGGGTGGCTCTGGAAGCATCGTTGGCTGTCACTGACAGATTGCCCTCGATGCTGTGCAGCGCGTCACAGTTCGCTTTGAACTGTTTCAGATGTTCCGCGAAATGCTGGATCGCCTTGGCGTTAGCCTGCTCGTGCAGCGGTGTGGGTCTTTCGTAGTAGTTCATAATTCACCTCATTCGGTTCCCAACAATTTCAATAATTCAGTTCGTGGCACGAGCAATTTACCGCGCAGGGCACGGCAGACCTTCAATTTGTTGCGCTGAATCAACCGATACACGCTGAAATAATTCACGCCGAGCATGTCGGCAGCCTCTTGAATCGAATACGCCAGCCGTTCGGTTGGCTGTGCTGCCGGCGGCTCCTCATTTTTTGGAATGGTTTCCATACGCTTCTGCTGTTTGTGGGGGTTTCATTGAACAAATCATCTTTTCGACCTGCTTGCGCCAGTCAATTTCGGCGAGCAAATCACCTGGGCGAAGGCCGAGCGCGGTGGCAATGTAATAAAATTGTATCAGATCAATCCGCAAAGAGCCGTCCTCAATTTTTGAGACGGTGCTGCGCGTGGCGTCATACCAGCCCGCGAGCTGCAACCGGTCGGCAAAAAAGTCCTGCGTCCAATCAAGTTGGTCGCGCTTTCTGGCCACCAGCCGCCCGATGAAATTTCGCTGCTTCATTGTTCAACGGCTCAAATTTCACTGCTCACTTTCTCATGCGAATTGGTTTTCATTGTTCATCCTGTGAACAAAATTTCGGCTCCGTTTTTATCAGAACTCCGGCTTCCGGGTTGTGGCGAAATCATCACAACTTTTGGAATTTAAAAACCGACCTCCCAAGGCATGGCAAAGCCATGCGATGGGAAGTGGGGGTCATCAAACTGACAGCAAAACCGGCGTCAGTTCTCGCCAATAAGCCTCAACAGAGGAGAAAACAGGCAAAATTGCCTGACCCATTATGGGATAGAAGGGCATTATCGCATCGGCTTTCGCCGACCTAGCCAAGATATAGAATCAAGACTTTCGTCTTGTCTCAAGAAAACCATTAGCACGGCCTCAACAAAATGCAAGCCCGGCAGAATGAATAAATTCGGTGTGAGAATGACAATTTTTTGTCCTTCGCATCTTTACCGTGATATAGCTCCCCCGACGCAGAATCCTAGAAGCAAAATCCCCGGAGCCGGACGGCGGGTCAACGGTGGAACTCGTAGCGCAGCGGAGAGTCTTACCTTGACGCGCCGACCGGCGACATATCATCACGCTTCGGATTCACGCGCGGGGAAAAAGCGCGACTGCGCCAATCAGATGAGAATTTTGCAGGTGTTTCGCCATTGCGGTCAGACCGACTTGATGACACGGCAATTCTGACTCAATGCCCAGAAGGGCGCTTGTTCCACGGCATTTTGGCGAGCAACAAACCCATGCCACAAAAGTCCGTGATGCCGGCAAAAATCAGACCGGCACCGACGAAGCCTGAAAGCCAGATAAATCGTGCATCCACAAAATACGCGAGCAACACGCCCGCGAGCACAATCGTCCCGGCAACAATGCGAACCTGGCGTTCGAGACTGATAAACTTTCCAGCACTGCGCGTCACCGGCAGATTCGCCTCGATCCAAGCCAGCGTGCCGCCCTCAACAACGATTGGCTGTGAGAAGCCTTCCTTCGCGAGTTTATCCGCCGCCTTCGTTGCGCGTTGGCCGCCGCGACACAACAGATAAACCGGCTGGTCTTTCGGCAACTGCAACGAGCCGGGTTTTAGTTCGTCCAGCGGAAGGCTGCGGGCTTGTGGAATGTGGACTTCCGCAAATTCCACCGGCGTCCGCACGTCAATTAGCGATGCCGACGGCTGCACCGCGAGAATTTTTTCCAGTTCGGCAGGCGAAATCGTTTTCATTTCAATTTGAGTTTATCAACTCCGCTTC
>CAZIFP010000370.1:2045-2629 GCA_964538105.1 uncultured Bifidobacteriaceae bacterium | reverse complement strand
TTGCCGCAGCCGAGCAGCAGCGGCGCGGTCGAGGCGGAACGGGTGGTGGTAAGGG
Source organism: uncultured Bifidobacteriaceae bacterium (assembly GCA_964538105.1). Taxonomy (GTDB): domain Bacteria; phylum Verrucomicrobiota; class Verrucomicrobiia; order Limisphaerales; family UBA11358; genus UBA11358. The sequence goes on along the minus strand of CAZIFP010000370.1, from coordinate 2,574 downwards.
CGGGTCGCGCCGCCAGGGCGGCCGTTTTTTGCGCCGCGCGATGTGAACCAGCCGGCCAGAAGAACCACGCGCCCGCCAGCAACAGCAGGCACGACAAAATCAAAATCCAGGAACGCTTTTTCATAAAATCACTTTTCAATCACCGCCAAGGCGCCAAGGAACTTTATTCATCCAGATTACGCCTTTTTTCTTTTTTCAAAAATTGTTTTTTCACTTCGCGCCTTCGCGAATGGCAGGGTCATTGAACTGCGATGACCGGACGCCGCAGCGCGGCGTCCCTACCCTCAAAATTATGTTCCATCTTCATTTTGTCTCCGCAACAATCGTTCTTCCGCCCCTTCCGGGGCTGGTAAATTATCCATCACCCAACCCACAGCTCAAGCTGTGGGCTATTGTCTGCCGCGCTTCCGGCGCTTAAAAATTCATTTCCACCTTGGCGTTCCTGGCGTCTTGGCGGTTCAATCTCAATCCGGCGGCAACGGGTTGAACTGCTCCAGCGTCGCGGAATAATTCGTCTGGATTAAACCCG
>CAZIFP010000370.1:0-2035 GCA_964538105.1 uncultured Bifidobacteriaceae bacterium | reverse complement strand
TTCGTCACCACCACCGGGTGGAACTGCACCACGGCGCGCGTGGCCGTCTCCGCCACCACCTGATAATTCGTTACCATGCCGAAATACCCCGGGCCACCACTGGTCACCACGCCGTTGGGCGCGGGCTGGAGCGTCTGGCCGTAGCAATAAATCACATAACGTGGGTTGCCGTCCGCGCGCAGCAGCGACATCGCCTGCTGCGGCAGCCATTCATACATTTCGTCGCTGATGCCATACAGTTGTTGCTGGCTGCCCAGCATCACTCTCCCGTTGAGAATAAAGCTGTTTGTGTTCAGAAATGGAGAAGCTTCAGTCAACTGCGGCGTAGCCAGAACCTCGCCGACATGCTCAAACGCACCCACCACACCGTCGTTATTGCTGATCGCCGCCCGCATGGTGTTGATGCCAACCACCAGCTGGCCCAACGGCGAGTTGGTGCCGGCCGGACCCGCTGGCTGGATGATCACCGGAAGATTCGTCGGTTGACTGAATTGAGGAAACAGGGTGGTGTTTGTGAGCGCGACCATGCCGCTGAACAAGGCCGACCATGCGGCCAAACCGGCGGCGGGATCATTCGGGTTCGCCGCCACGTTGACCGACAATTGGCCGCGTGACGCATTGTCATTGATGGCCGTGGTGAAGATATCAAACAAAAGCCGGTCCTGCGTCGGCGCGCTGTTGGCGGCATCAACCGGGTTGGCGGAATTTCCCGTCCAGATGGCCCAGGTATTCGTGCCGACGTTGCCATATGACGAATTGACGGGGTTTATTTCCGCCAGGATGTTGTGCGCCTTCAAGTAAACCGTCTGCCACGGCGTGCCGCGATGCACGCGGCCCAGCCAGCCCACGGTCGGATATTTATTGGTCGGAAAATTCCAGTTGTCGGACTGGGTCATCAGCGGATCCTTAAACGCGAGGTTAAACGCATTTTCGTCATAGTTTTGCTGCGCAATTCCCGTTCCGACCGTCGGCGGCTTGCTGCCCCAGGGCTGGTAGCGTGCATTCTGTTTGCCGATATCGGGCAGCAAGGGAACGCTCGTAGTAGTGATCGTGAGCGGCATCTTGTTGACGCCGGTCTGGACGCTGGAACCGCCGCTTTGCGGATCAGCTCCCGTAAAATTTAGATCGCTCTGCATGTAATGCACCAGCGGATCATTCGCCTGCCAACTGGTGTATTCATAAGTGGCAATTGTTGGTGCATAGGGAGCCTGCACGGCCAAATTGGTAGTGTTTTGCATATTTCCCAAGGACGTATTATAAAGAGGTTGATTTAGCGGATTCAGGAAATGGCGGAATCCGTCAATCTCGGCACCTATGGATCCATTCCACTGCGGGGCAGATTTCCAGTAGGTAGCACTGGGTGTTCCACCGGGGTCTGGGAGAGCAATTGAGCCATCGGAGAGACCGATCTGGGTGTCAATTCCCAAAGGGTTGTTTAAGCCGTCCGGGGCTGTGCTCCAGACAAGATTTGTGAAATAAGAATCCAAGGTAGTGACTGCGGTGTTGGTGTTGAAAATTTCCGAGTTCAAATTCCGGGTGCTTTGCGGGCCGGCAAAACTGACGTAGTCAATGACATGGGTGCCGGTGCCATCCAGCACGAATGCCTGCAACCGGTTGGTGACCTGCAAAAGAATTTGAGGCAAATTCGCAAAGGACGATGGCGTGATGGCGTGAAATGTTGGATTGGGGTTGTCTCCGACGTAATCAAGTTGCGCATTCGCGAAATCATATTGTGAGTTCGGCAGGAACGAGACATTGGTGACCAGGGGAAGCACAAACGACCGGCCCGGCCAGATGTTTACGTTGGTGAAGAGATTCAAACCAAAAGTATAGGAAAGGGGACCTGAACCTGAAGCGATCGAAGAAAAATTCAAAATCGTCGGGCCGTTGCTCAAAGCCATCTGCATAAAGAGACTGTTGTTGACCACGACCTGCACCTGGTTGGAATAACCATTGGTATAGGAGTTCCAGAACTCCACCCCGAGCGAATTGGTGATGCCGAAGAGATACATCTGGTTCGTGGCCGTCGGCAGCG
>CAZIFP010000369.1:0-2636 GCA_964538105.1 uncultured Bifidobacteriaceae bacterium | reverse complement strand
TGAAAAGCGGCGCGAAAAATACGAACTGTTCGCCGGCACGCAGCCGCACGTTGACCACGTTTTGAATCACCGCAGCCTGACGTTTCGCAACACGAATAACGTCCCGATTGAAATTGAACTCGCGGCAGGCGATGAAGGCGTGGCCTTGCGCTATCGCTTTAACGGAACGAACGACGCCGTTCATGTGGTTCAGTCTGAACAGACCAGTTTCACCCTGCCGTCAAATGCCCGCGGTTGGATGCAGCCTTATCACGCCGCCGGGCCTTACACGCCGGCTTACGAAGATTTTTTCTTTCATGTTTCGCCCGGCGATCCGCCGCCGGATTCACGGCAAAAGGCCGTCGGCTGGGCTTTCCCGGCGCTGTTTCATGTTCCCGACGCGTCGGCCTGGGTGTTGATCACGGAAGCGGGAACGGACGAATCTTATTGCGCGTGCCACCTGAATCCCGATTGCTCCAATGGCGTTTACCGGATTGCCTTTCCTTTGGCCGACGAAACCACGAAAGGTTATACCAACCAGTTCAGTCCTGAACCACGTTACACCTTGCCGTGGACGATGCCCTGGCGGGTGATGGTCTTGGGGAAGTCCGCCGGGGACATCGCCACTGCGACGCTCGTCACTGATCTTTCTGCGCCATCGCGCATCGAGGACACATCGTGGATCAAACCCGGTCGCGCGTCGTGGGCCTGGTGGTCTTATCCCGACGGTCCGATGACCGAAAAACTATTCAACAAGTTCACCGACTTCGCCGCGAAAATGGGCTGGGAATACACCTTGTTTGATGCCGGCTGGTGGACGCCGGGATTGAAACCCATTGCCAGCCACGCAATTTCCAAAGGCGTGATGCCGCTGGCCTGGCAGTTTGCGACTGATTTTTATGACGCAAAAAAGCGCGAGGCCAAATTGGACGAAATGGCTGCTGCAGGCATTCGCGGGGTGAAAGTGGACTTCTGGTGTTCCGATCGTCAGGAAGCCATCGCCGCGCAGCAGGCATTGATGCGGGATGCCGCCGCCCGGCACATGATTGTGAACCTGCATGGCTGCACAATTCCTCGCGGCTGGCAACGCACCTGGCCGAATGTCTTGTCGACCGAAGCGGTGCTCGGCGACGAGAGTTATTTTTACGAACCGCGTTACACACAAAAGGCGGCCGAATTGAACACGGTTTTGCCGTTCACGCGCAACGCTGTCGGGCCGATGGATTTGACGCCAGTGGCGGTCTCTCCAAAGAAATATGCTCGCACAACCACCGCCGCCCACGAACTGGCCGCCTCCATCATATTCACGTCCGGCATCATCCATTACGCCGACAAACCCGAATTTTTTGAATCGCTGCCGCCGGAAGCGCTGCAAGTTTTCCGTGATGCGCCGGCGCGCTGGGACGAAACACAATGTCTGGTCGGCGAGCCGGGACAAATCGCCGTTTTTGCCAGACGTCATGGTAAAAGCTGGTTTATAGCGGGCATCAATGGAACAGGCGAGGCATTGCCGGTAGATCTGGACCTGTCAGCGTTCAAAAAGTTTCACCATCGGTTTGCGGTCGTCGAAGGCGACAACGCGAGTATGCAAGTTGCCATCGTGCCATTGGCAAGTTCGGATGTCTGGCACCATACGATCCCGCCGCGCGGTGGTTTCATCCTGCGATTGGACCAGTAATCATGATTTTATGACTCGAAAAAATATTTCAATGAAAGCATGGATATCGGCTCTTCTGATGTTGGCATCGATGTCCCTGTGCGCACGGGAAAAGGAGAAGTTTTCCCGGGAAACAACAATCTGGTTTGATGCCCCTGCCACAAACTTCACGCAATCCACACCGCTAGGCAACGGGCGATTGGGCGCGATGATGTTCGGCGGCGTGGAGGACGAACGAATTGTGTTGAATGAAAGTTCTGTCTGGTCGGGCTCGCGTCAGGATGCAGACCGGCCGGACGCTTACAAGGTTTTGCCGGAGATCCAAAAACTGCTGTTGGAGGGGAAAACCCCGGAAGCCGAGGCGCTCGTGAATGCAAACTTCACCTGCAAAGGACCTGGTTCCAGCGGCGGCACAGGCGACAGCCAGTATGGATGTTATCAGGTTCTGGGAAACCTTCATTTGTCATTTCCTGACGGCAACAGTGTGCCCATCAAAAGTTATCACCGTGAGTTAGACCTCAACGATGCAGTGGCGGACATGAAATTTACTCGCGACGGCGTCGATTTTAACCGGGAAATGTTTGTGAGCGCGCCGGATCAGGTGATGGTTTTACGCTTGAGCGCAGACCAGTCCAAGAAAATCTCCTTCGACGTGCGGCTTGACCGGCCGGAACGATTTGAAACCGTCGGGGATGGGGACAACGGATTGCTGATGACCGGACAACTGGACAACGGCACGGATGGTAAAGGCGTTCGTTACGCCGCGCGCATACGCGTTTTTAACCAAGGCGGGCAGGTTTCTGTTCAGGGAAATGTCTTAAGCGTTAGCAACGCGAACGAGGTTATCATGTTGATCGCGGCGGGAACGGATTATCAGGGTTTCGCCGGCCGGCAAACGAAAGATCCGCTGGCCGTGACGCTGGAGGATTTGAATTTGGCGGCGGGAAAATCTTACAAGTCGCTGCGCCAAGCGCACATTGCAGATTATCAGAAATATTTT
>CAZIFP010000368.1:0-2650 GCA_964538105.1 uncultured Bifidobacteriaceae bacterium | reverse complement strand
CGGCAGCGGCGACTGGAGCGACCCGGTCAGCCAGATCGCCGTGTGAAAAATTGTCGGAAGTAACACGCCCGGTCAGACGACCTGGCTTTTTTTTTGCCGCCGCGTCAAACGAAATTTAACCATGCCTAGTCCAACCCCGGCGGGCGCGGCGCGAAGGCCTTGAACCCGATGCCGTCCGTGGTGGTGGTGCCGTTGAACACGGAGAAGTAAAAGTATTTGGACACGGTGTCGTAGTCCGGCAGCAGCGAGAAATCCATCCAGTCGCGGAAACTCTTCGGCAGCGCGGCCATCGAATCCAGTCCGCCGTTGGACGTGGCCTGGTCCTTGAGCAGCGTGAAGGCGGAGCGCATGATTTCCTTCTGGTTTTCGTAGCCGAACAGCCCGCCGCCGGTGCCGCCGATGTGCTGGGCCGCGTCCGCCAGGCCGGCGGTTTCGCGCAACGGCTTGGTGGGTGCGCCGGAACTGCGCAGATAATTTTCCACGATCGAGGAGTCGCCGCTGATGACCACATAGCCGCCGCTGGTGGCCAGGTAAAGGTAGCGGGGTGACGCCGCCGCGCCCGCCACGCGCGCCGCCGGCAGGGTGATGCTGTAAATTTTCTTGCCCAGGAAATCGCGCGGGTCCGCCGCGTCCTGCCGGCCATACAGCATGGAGGCGACCGAGCGGACGGCCTGGAGCGCCTGTTCGGGATTCGCCGCCGCGAACAGGAAGATGGACGGGGCGTTGTTCAGATCGGCGACGGACGTGCCGGCGGCCGCCTTCTGGTAGCCGACGAAATCGTCGCCGAGGTTGCCGATGAGGTTTTTGCGGAAGTCAAAGCTCGGATCCTTCTGCTGCGCGCTGGCATTGGCCATGGAGATGGCGGCGTTGAGGCTGCTCAAGATGGCGGGCGAAATGTTTCCAATCATCGCCTCCAGCGCGGCCCAGTCTTTCTGGCCGTCCGTGCGCCAGCGCCAGAACTTGACGGCGTCCGCCGGCACGAACAGCGGCGCGCTGGAATCCTTGTTCGCGGCGGCCAGCATTTTTAACAGGCCGGTGCGCCCGGACTCCGGCGCGGCGAAATAAAAATCCGCCTCCGAGCCGTCGTGCGAATTGCGGCAGGCAAAGCTCGCGCTCCTCAGGCCCAGCGCGCCGGACGCGGCGAGCGCCTTGTTCCAGGAAAACGCCGGCATGGGGCTGGGCGCGTCGGGATTTGGTTCCGGCTCCGGGATGCTGGCCAGCACGTTGAAGAAAGTTTTGGCGTTGAACCAGCCGTAATACAGCGGCGCGTCACGAAACTGCGCCGGCTTGTCGGCGGCGAAGACGGCGTTGTCGGCCAGTGCGGGCGCGGAACCGCCGGTGAGGTGCGCGACGACGGATTCAACGGCCTTGATGGAATTGCCGACGATCAGCAGCGAATCAATCTGGCCGATGACCATCTCGCTGGGCTTTTCGGGCTGCGGTTCCTTGCCGAGTTCCGAGACGGGCTGTTTATGGGGCAGCAGTTGCGACACCGACGCGGGCATGTCATTGCTGGAGAGCGGCACGATGGAGAACTGGATGCCGCGGATCGTTTCGGTGCGGATGGGCTTGCCGCTGTCGGTCCATTTTTTTTGCAGGACGGCGAGGTTGGTTTTCAACAGGCCGCTCTTGTCCTTCGCGTCGAGCAGCAGCACGAGGCCGGGCGACTGGTCGCCGGAGCCGGTCCAGCCGTTCTGCGTGAGGGCGAAGGTGAACTGGCCCTGCGCCAGGTCGCAGAAATCGCCGACGCTCAGGCCGAGGTCTTTTTCCAGCGGCGCGACCAGCACCTCGTTCCACTTGCTCATGAACTTGTCATGAAACGGCTTCATGGCCGGGTCGTTCCAGCACAGCGCTTGCGGTGATTGTTTCAGGGCGACACGGAGCGCCGCACAATCCGGCGCAGTGACGAGGAACAGCGTGTCCGACGGCAGCAGATTTTCGGCGGGTGGAACCGCCGCGCGCAGGGCAGGGGAGAAGGTCAGCGCGGCGGCAAATGCGGCCAGAAAAATCAGGCGGAGAAATATTTTCATTATGGATTAAAGTTCGACGGCGCCGAAAGGTTGCGCGGAGAAGCAAAGTTATTTCGCGTCCACTTTCACTTTCGTGCGGCTGGGCGGTTCGAGATAGCGATACGGGTTGTTCGGATTGTCGGAGGCGTAGGCGAACGCGTCGCGGTGGTCGAGGAAGTTTTTCACCAGCTCCACCGGGATGGCAAAGCCCAGACCCTCGCCGAAGGTGATTTTCATGTTCGTCACGCCCACGACCTCGCCAGCGAGGTTGAAGAGCGGGCCGCCGCTGTTGCCGGGATTGATCTGCGTGCTGGTCTGGAGATAAAGATTGCCTTCCAGCTCGCGGGTCTTGGTGCTCAGGATGCCCTGCGTGACCGTGCGTTCGAGGCCGAGCGGGCTGCCGATGGCGAACACCGCGTCGCCCACGCTCAGCGCATCGGAATTGCCGAGCGTGACGTATTTGAACTTCGGCGCGTCCTTGTCCTCGATCTTCAGCAGCGCGAGGTCGTGAAATTTGTTGATGGCGATGATCTTGACCTGCTTGTAGGTCTCGCGGTCAAGCTGGCCGTCTTTCTGGTGGTAAACTTCCACGGAAATTTCCGTCTCGCCCTCGATGACGTGAAAATTCGTGATGAGATAAC
>CAZIFP010000367.1:0-2651 GCA_964538105.1 uncultured Bifidobacteriaceae bacterium | reverse complement strand
GAATTTTTTTTGCCCGACAACATTTGCATGAACGAAGAACCATTTGACACGAACGACGCCGCGGCATCCGCCACCGAACTTTCACCGGAGCAAATCGCCGATCTCCAGAAACGCGCCGCCAAGGCCGACGAGCATTGGGACCGGCTGCTGCGCGTGACCGCCGATTTTGAGAATTTCAAGAAACGTGCCGCGCGCGAACGCACCGAAGCCGGGCACGCCGCCAGCGCCTCGCTGCTTAACAAGCTTCTGCCCATCCTCGACAATTTTGAGATGGCGCAGACCGCCGCGCAGACCGCGCAGGGCGACAAACTTGCCGCCTTGCAGACCGGCATCGCGATGATCCAGCAACAGCTCAAGGGAATTCTCGTCGAGGCCGGGCTGGAGGAGATTGACGCTACTGGCAAGCCGTTTGACCCGACCTTTCACGAGGCGGTTTCGCAGCAGGAATCTGACACGATACCGGAAGGTCACGTCCTCCAGCAGCTCCGCAAGGGTTACAAACATCGCGAACGCCTGCTGCGCGCCGCGACAGTGACCGTGGCCAAGAAGCCGGCGGCGGAATGACGCGTCAACCCGGGGCCACTTCAATATGAAACACCGGATCTTTGGACGATTGGGCTGGCGGGTCTCCGAAATCGGCTTTGGCGGCTGGGCCATCGGCGGCAAGGGCTGGGGCAAACAGGGCGACGACGAATCCATCCGCGCACTGCACAAGGCGCTCGACCTCGGCTGCAACTTCATTGACACCGCGCAGGGCTACGGCGACGGCCACAGCGAACAGATCATCGGACGCGTCCTGAAGGAACGCTCCGGCGAACGCATTTACGTCGCCACAAAAATTCCGCCGCAAACCGGCGCGTGGCCGCCGACGCCTTACGACCAGATCGAGGAACGCTATCCCGAGGCTTACCTCCGCGAACGGGTGGAAGCCAGCCTGCGCAATCTCCAGACCGACTGCCTCGACCTGCTGCAGCTTCACACCTGGACGCGCGCGTGGAACCAGGATCCCACCGCACTGCTGGTCCTCCGGCGGCTGCAAATGGAAGGCAAGCTTCGCGGCATCGGCATCAGCACGCCGGAGCAGGACCAGAACTCGCTGGTGGATTTGGTGCGCGGCGGCTGGCTGGACGCCGTGCAGCTCATCTACAACATCTTCGAGCAGGAGCCGGCGGCGGAGCTTCTGCCCCAGGCGCGCGAGCACAACGTCGGCGTCATCGTGCGCGTGGCCTTCGATGAAGGCTCGCTGACGGGAAAATTCACGGAGCAGACAAAATTTTCCGAAGGCGAATTCCGCAACAACTACTTTGCCGGCGACCGGCTGGCGCGGACAGTGAAGCGCGTGGAAAAAATCAAGGCCGCCATCGGCACCGCCGAGCCGGACGTGGCCACGGCGGCGCTGAAATTCGCGTTGAAACCGGCGGCCGTCTCCACGGTCATCCCCGGCATGCGCAACGAACGGCAGGCGGAATTGAACTGTGGCGTCAGCGACCAGCCGCCGATGTCGGATGACTTGGAGAAAAAACTGCGCGAACATGCCTGGCGTCGCGGCGTCTGGTATTCGGGCAAAGACTGATCGGTGGTATGTTTGGGAGCACAGCCGCCCCGGCTGTAATTCGGCGCGCCCTCGCGCCGAACACTGCACACGGTTCAAACCATTTGCCATGGCTTTGCTGCGCCCGGGGCGGGCGCGCTCCCAAACGAGACCAATACCGACTGATCTTCACGATTGACTTACGGTGCGGCCCAGCCTAGAAAGCTTCATGAAAACCGATCAACGCAGCACACACTTGGGCAGGGCATTTGGACTTCTGGCCGTTTTCAGCTTCGGATTATTGTTACAACCCGCGCTCAAGGCCGACGTGCTGCTGCTGCAAAGCGGCGCGGTCGTCACCGGAAATGTGTTGCAGCAGGATGGCAACGGCGTGCTCATGCAAACCGAATTCGGCACCTACCGTTATCCGGCGGCGTGGATCAAGGACGTGAAGAAAGAAGCCGCCACCGCCCGGCACGTTTCCAACAACGGGCAGACGATTCCCGACTGGGCGCAGATTGTCACATTGCTGGCGGACAGCGGATTCGCGCCGGAAATCAAGCAGGTTCCCGCGCCGGTCATCAGTTCCGGCAGCTTCAAAAATGTTCCCTACGTCTCGTTTCGCTGCGCCTACGGCGGTTATGAAATCAACATCTACGGCGACTTGAGCCAGCCGGCGGCCGTTCAGATTGGCGCGATGGGTTATCTGCAAAACAACGACGCCGCCAAAAGCAACTGCGTCAATTTCGTCTGCTCCGTGCTGGCGAGCGCCGACGCCCGGAAAATGGTTCGCGCCCTTAATTGGAGCCAGAAGGACGTGGCGACGCAAAACGGCCTGACGTGTGAAACCCTGCTGCCGGGCGAAATGGGTTCGTATGGCGGCTGGTGGGTTTCGGTTTACGATTCCACCGCGCTGGCCAACGCGCAGGCGTCGGATGCGGAACTGCTCGCCCTCGCGCAGCCGCGCGTGGCTGCGGCGCCGTCGGCACCGGGCACGCCAGCAACAAACACCAATAATATATACCTCATCGAAACCAATTCACCCATGGCGGCGGCAACAGATCAATCGGGCCAGATCACTTCCAACGGCAGCTACACGCCGGCCTATGGTTGGACGGCG
>CAZIFP010000366.1:0-2670 GCA_964538105.1 uncultured Bifidobacteriaceae bacterium | reverse complement strand
GACACCGGTTCGCGCATGGACGAACTGATTTTCCAGGAGTTCAAGGGCACGGGCAACATGGAGCTGATCCTCGACCGCAAGCTTTCCGACCGCCGGTTGTATCCGGCAATTGACATTCCGAAGTCCGGCACGCGCAAGGAAGAAAAACTCTTTGCAGCAAAAAATCTCGAAGCCATCCGCAAACTGCGCCGCACGATGGTGGACTTGAATCCCATTGAGGCGATGGAGACGCTCACCGCAGCGCTCAAGAAGCACAAGACCAACGACGAGCTGCTGGCAAAGATGTCCGTCGGAACATAATTTTTCCGGCGATGAACTCATCGCTCCATTCGCGACCGCCGCTGGAGCGGATGCTGCGCATCCATCAGGCTCTTCAAGCCGGCGGATTTCCCAATGCCAGCAAGCTCGCGCGCGAGGTCGAGGTTTCCCCCAAGACCATCCATCGCGACATCGAGTTCATGCGCGACCGGCTGAACCTGCCGATTGAGTTCGCCCCGGCCAACCACGGCTATTTTTACAACGGCGAAGTCAGCGGCTTCCCCACGATGCAGATCACCGAGGGCGAAATCTTCGCGCTCGTCGTCGCGGAAAAGGCGTTGCAACAGTATCGCGGCACGAGCTTCGAGAAGCCGCTGTTGAGCGCCATCAAAAAAATGGAGCAGGCCCTGCCGGACACCATTTCGCTCAATCTCGCCGACATCGAGCAGACCATTTCCTTCCGCACACGCGCCGAGCCGATTTTGAATCTGGAGATTTTCGACGCGCTCGCCAAGGCCGTCGCGCAGCGGCAGCAACTGGAACTGCACTACCGCAAGCCCGGCCACCCGGCGGAGACGCGCCTCGTGGACGCGTATCACTTGGCGAACATCAATGGTGAATGGTATCTCTTCGCCTACGACCACGCGCGCAAAGACCTCCGCACTTTTGTGCCGGCGCGCATCCAATCGGTGAAGGCCACGGGCAAGACGTTCGAGCGGACGCAGAAATTTTCACTGGAGAAACGGTTGCGCGGCAGCTTTGGTGTCCACGCCGGCGAAGGCGAATTTGAAGTCGTTATCCGCTTCAACGCCCGCGCCGCCGATTACATCCGCGAAAAGAAATGGCATCCGTCGCAGACATTGCGCGACTTGAAGGACGGCGGCGCGGAATTAAAAATGAAGCTGTCCAGCCTGGCCGAGGTGCAGCGCTGGGTATTGAGCTGGGGCGGTGATGCAGAGGTGTTGAAGCCGCGCGAACTGGCCGAGTCCGTCAGACAATCCGCGGCGGCGATATTAAAAAAGCCGGACTGAAATGTTCAGTCCGGCTGTTGTGGCAGCAGCGGTCTGTGATGTCGCCAACGGCGCTCACAGAGCGCCGCTACAATCCTGTCATTTCGTCACTGCCGTCTGCGTTGCAGGGCTGCTCTTGCGGGTCAGGCCGCTTTTGCGCTCGCTCTTGCGGACGTAGCCCATTGCTTCATATAGGTCGCTGTCCTCGCCTTGCGTCGGGTCGCCCTTCACGGCGTTGACCACCAGTTGGTTGGTTTGCGTTGTCAATCCATCGGCGTTGTCACGCGCATCCAGCGCCGAGGTGGTTTGCGCGGCGAGTTTGTCAATGGCCGTGCGTGTGTCGAAGGTCGGCTGCACCTTGGCCTTGTATTGCGCCAGCGTCATGCCGGCAAACGTCGCGGCGGGCGCCAGCGTGGTCCAGGCGTTGATGATTTTGGTGGTGGCTTTGTTTGTCTTGCTGATTGTTGTGCCCATTTTAATTTTCTCCCGAACGCCTCGAAAACGGAACCGGCTGCCCCGACCTGACGTTGCCTTCAAGCGAAGGCAATAACTTACGCCGGAAAGGGGAAACCGGATTTTACCGTTCTATAAAGCGACGGCAGAATGCGCCGATGCGGGCCGGTCGTCAACGGGTTGAAGATAAGTTTCAGTTTGCATGATGATTGATTGAAGCAATTGAAATGATGAGCCTGTGGACTCACTGGCGTCGTCGGCAGGCGAATCGGTTGACCTTGCAGGTGCGTCCGCCCTCTTGGCGGATGAACAGGCACGCCAGGCGGATGCGTCTGCCGGGCTTGCCGACGGACCAGCCACGTTGGCGGATACGCCCGCCCCCCTTGGCAGGTTCATCCGCCTAGCCTGCCGGCGGACTTGCCAAGCGTGCCAATGAACCCGCCAAGTCATCCGACGCATCTGCCAAAGCCAAAATCAGCTTCTAATGCCATTTTTCAGTTGTTTTTATATTAAATGAGGCGTAGAAAGACAAAAGGAAGCAAAAGTCGCCGTCCGTTCAAGGCAGACTCAACCCCAACCCATCATGAAAACTAAAAGCAGTTTCATTGCGCCGGCGTTGCTGGCGCTCTCAATCCTCAACTCTCAACTCTCGACCGCGCACGCCCAGGGCACGGCGTTCACGTATCAGGGCCAGCTCCAGAACAACGGCAGCCCGGCCAGCGGCATCTACGCCCTGAGCTTCACGCTGTTCAATACCAACGCCACGGGTGTGCCCGTGGAAGGGCCGGTCACCAACAACGGCGTCGTCGTCAGCAACGGCCTGTTCACGGTGCAGGTTGATTTTGGTTCCGGGGCCTTCACCGGCCAGAGCAACTGGCTGGAGATTGCCGTGGCCACCAACCTGACCAGTAGTTTCGCCACGCTGGCTCCGCGCCAGCAAGTGACGCCC
>CAZIFP010000365.1:0-2670 GCA_964538105.1 uncultured Bifidobacteriaceae bacterium | reverse complement strand
GCCCGATTGATTTCCGCTGCATGAACGGCATCGGCGTCGAGCGCGTGGTGGAAGCCGTTTTGGAAATTCACCGCAGAGACGCAGAGACGCCGGGATAAGTCTTTGCTTTGTGTCTTGGTGCCTTTGTGGTAAAGGTTTTTTGTGGAAACCGTCACCAAGCTCACGAACGACCTGGTCGCGTCCTACGCGCAGGTCGGCGGCATCAATCATCTGGACGGCAAGAACCTGCCATCCAAGCGCGCCATCACGGCCATCACACAGGATTTGCTGCGGCTGCTGTTCCCCGGATTTTTTGACGAGAAACTGATCCACTCGTCGGAGGTGAAAGTGGAGACGGCGGCGCTGCTGGATTCCGTGCTCGGAAAACTGGAGGACGAAATCCGCAAGAGCCTCGAATATCATCCGCCGAAGGGTTTGCCAAAAAAGGAAATCACCCACGCGGCGCACAATCTGACGGTAGATTTTCTCGGCGGCCTGCCGTGCATCCGCGAAATTTTGCAGACCGACGTGGAGGCGGCCTTCGCCGGCGATCCGGCGGCGTTGAGCCGCGAGGAAATTCTGGTTTCGTATCCGTTCGTCGAGGCCATCGCCGTGCAACGGCTGGCGCATCAGTTGTATCTTAAAGATGTCGCGCTGATTCCGCGCATCATGACGGAATGGGCGCACTGGCGCACCGGCATGGAGATTCATCCGGGCGCGAAAATCGGCTCGCATTTTTTTGTGGACCATTGCACCGGCACGGTCGTCGGCGAGACGGCCATCATCGGCAATCATGTGAAGATGTATCACGGCGTGACGCTGGGCGCAAAGTCCACGGCGGGTGGCCAGGCGTTGCGCGGCAAGAAACGGCATCCGACGATTGAAGACCGTGTGACGATTTATCCGGGCGCGACGATTCTCGGCGGCGAGACCATCATCGGCGCGGGCAGCACGATTGGCGGCAACGTGTTCATCATGGACAGCGTCGCGCCGAACTCGCTGGTGATTTACGACGGCCTCGACATGCGCGTGTTGAACAAGTCGGACAAAAACGCGGTGCTGGATTTTCAGATTTAGCCAAATGAAACCGGCGCTGGAAATTTTTCCCCAAGTTTCCACAGCGGGCGGCGATTTGATTGGAATCATTATTTCGGTCGTAATTCTGATAATTGCCTATTTTGTCTGGAATTACCTCATGAATAAAAATTAACTTTTCGGATTTGAACCAAAACAACCCGCAATTTTAATGTCATTTGTCCCGCTTGTCCGGCTCTGGCTCTGGGTTTCCGCGTTTGCGAGCGCGGCGGGCTGGACGCTCTCGGCCTGCGCCCAGTTGAACCGCACCGGCTACAGCATCGCCTTCACCGTTTTCATTGTTTTCCTTTGGCTCGGACGCAAGGAACTGGGTTTGTTTTCCGGCGGAAAAATCATTTGCCTGAACAAATTTCTGCGCCGGTTCCGCCGTTCGCTGCCGCTGTGCTTCGCGGCGCTGGCGGTTTTGATTTTCTTGGGCGGCACGCTGTATCCGCCGAGCAATTACACCGGCATCAGCTACCGGCTGCCGCGCGCGCTGCAATGGCTGGCGCACGGCGGCTGGTTCTGGATCCACACGCCCGTCTTCCGGATGAACGACCGCGCCTGCGGCATGGAATGGCTGTCCGCGCCGCTGCTGCTCTTCGCCAAATCCGACCGCGCGCTGTTTCTGCTCAACTTCATCCCGTTCCTGCTGCTGCCCGGACTGGTCTTCAGCATCTTCACGCGGCTGGGGGTCCGCGCCCGCGTGGCGTGGCAATGGATGTGGCTGCTGCCGACCGGCTACGATTTTCTCTTGCAGGCCGGCAGCATCGCCAACGACACGTTTCCCACGGTCTATGCACTGGCGGCGGTGGATTTCGCGGCGCGGGCATGGCAATCGCGGCGCGCGGCGGACTTGTGGCACTCGATGCTCGCCGGCGCGCTGCTGACCGGTGCCAAGGCCAGCAACCTGCCGCTGCTGCTGCCGGCGGCGATCTTGATTTTCGCCGTGCTGCCGCTGTTGCGGAAAAAAATTGCCGCGACCGCGCTCGTCGTCCTGCTCGCGGTGCTGGTCTCGTTTCTGCCGACGGCCATTTTGAATTTTCATTATCTGGGTGATTGGTCCGGTTTGTCCATCGAGCACAAGGGCATGGACATGAAAAATCCCGCCGTCGGCATTGGGGGCAATGCGCTGCTGATCGCGTTTAATAATTTTATTCCGCCGCTCTGTCCGCTGGCCGGCTGGTGGAATCAGCACGCGTTGACAATCCTGCCGCAATTCATCGTCGCGCCGATGCAGGCGAATTTCGAAGCCGGCTTTCATGTGATCGGCGAGCTGCCCACGGAAGATGCCGCCGGCATCGGCTTCGGCTTGAGCGTGCTGCTGCTGCTTTCATTCACCGCTTCCCGCTTTATTAAAACCGGCGGCTCGGCGGAAACCGCATTTCACCCTGCTATTCCGCGTGACTTTTCCAAACTCGTGCTGGTCGCGCCGTGGATTGCGCTACTCGCCTACGGCATGAAATCCGGCATGGTCACGCCACAACGGCTCATCGCGCCGTATTATCCACTGCTGGTGCCGTTGCTGCTGACCGGCGTCGGGCAGGCGCAAATCATCCGCCGCTGCTGGTGGCGCGTGCTGGCCGGCGGCGTTTTGATCCTGGCCTTTGTCGTTTT
>CAZIFP010000364.1:0-2694 GCA_964538105.1 uncultured Bifidobacteriaceae bacterium | reverse complement strand
GCACGGATTTTTTCTGCGCCTGAAAATAATGCGCGAGCTTGGCGCTGGTCGTGGTCTTGCCGGTGCCGTTCACACCGACGATCGAGACGACGCAGGTGCCGCCGGGAATTTCGTGGAGTTTTGGATTGTTCGCGGAAAGACTTTTTTCAATCTCCGCCTGTGCGATGGCCAGGTAGTCCGATCCGGCCGTGCCCTGGGTTTCGTAGGCCAGCTTCACCGCCGCGACGATCTGCGTGGTCATCGCCATGCCGAGGTCGGCGGCGATGAGCGCGTGCTCGATTTCTTCCAGCGATTCGGCGGTCAGCTTGGGCGAACGCGTGACGATGCGCTTGATTTCGTGCGTGAGCCTGGCGTGCGTCTTGGCCAGGCCGGCCTTGAATTTGGAAAATAAACCCATGCGGGAAATGAAGAATTAAGATTGCAGAATGAAGAGACTATTTTGTTGGGGAGGCAACCCGCTTTTGATCGGCGGATTTTTTGGCCGCGTAAAGCCGTTCCACGTGCTCGTAAGGCAGCTTGACAGTGCCGATGAGCGGCTGCCTTTTGCTAAAACCGTGGCAGTCGCTGCCGCCGGTGACGAGCAGATTATATTTTTCCGCAATTTCCAAATAGCGCTCGGCCATCACGGTGGAATGCTTGGTGTGAAAACATTCGATGCCGTCCAACCCGGCGGCGATGAGGTCGGGAATGATGTCGTCGGTGCGGTTCAAACCGGGATGCGCCATCACCGCGAGTCCGCCGGCCTGATGAATCAGCTCGACGCCTTCCAGCGCAGACATTTTGGTTTTCGGCACCCACGCGGGCCGGCCCTTTTTTAGAAACCGCTCAAACGCCTCATCGAGGTTTGCGACGAGGCCGGCCTTCACCATCGCGCGGGCGACATGCGGCCGGCCGGGCGATTTGCAATTGGCGAGTGCGAACACATCCTCAGCCTTGAGGGGCACACCCAACTTATTGATGGCCGCAACCATTTCACGGATGCGGTTCTGGCGGACGGACTGGAACCCGGCGATGCGCGTGAGCAACGTCTGGTTTTGCGTGTCCACGAAGTAGGCCAGGATGTGAACTTCGGTGTCCTCGTGTTCCGCCGTGAGTTCGGTGCCAGGGATGAATTCCATCTGCGCCGCCGCGCAGGCCGCCGTCGCCCGCCCACAACCCTCAACCGTGTCGTGGTCGGTCAGCGCAATGGCGGCGAAACCCAGCTTGCTCGCGCGCTCCACCAGTTCCTCCGGCGTGAACGTGCCGTCGGAAAAAAGCGTGTGCAGATGGAGGTCGGCAAACATGGGGAATTAAAAATGAAAAATGAAAAATGAAAAAAACGGGACGCGCAAACGGCGGCAGCCATTTTGAATTTTGAATTTTGAATTTTTCATTTAACAGTTTTCGCCGGCCGCAGGATTTCGCCGCGAATCTTGTCGAGGATGCCGTTCACGAACTTGCCGCTGTCCTGCGTGGAAAATTTTTTGGCGATGTCCACCGCCTCGTTGATGCTGACCACCGGCGGGATGTCCTCGCGATGAAGCATCTCGTAAATCGCCAGCCGCATGATGTTGCGGTCCACGGCGGCGATGCGGTGAAAATCCCAGTTCTTCGCGTGGCTCTTGATTTTTTCATCAATCGCGGCGCGGTGTTCCAGCGTGCCGCGGATGAGCGGATCGGCGAACAGCCGCGTCTCCGCCTCCTCGACTGTGGGCGGCGGCAGTTCAAATTTTTCGCCCCAGTGCGACGCGCCCTTCTCATCCTCGATGGCGGCGGCGCGCTGGGAATTCCAGAACTGCGCCAGTTCCAGCTCGAGATTTTCCGGCGGGTTCAGGTCGTGCTGAAACAGAAATTGCACCGCGCGCTCGCGCGCTTCGCGTCGTTTGCCCATGAAGGCATCATGCCGCAGAATGAAGCGGCGGGAAATGAAAAATTGCGCGCCCACGAATTCCCGCTAAATTTTGCGCATGAGCAAAGTCACCAAACTGCTGCACACGCGCTACCGCGTGAACGACCTGGAACGCACGGTGGAATTTTACCGCGACATCCTCGGCCTCGAGGAAATCAAGCGGCACAAATCGCCGCGCGGTTCGGAACTGGTTTTCCTCAAGGCGACGGAAAGCGACGAGGAGATTGAAATCTGCCATTTTCCCGGCAGCGAGCTGGTGAAATGCCAGCCCGACCTCACGCATCTGGCGTTCGAAGTGGCCAGCCTGGCCGAATTTGAAAAGCATCTCGCCCGGCACGGCCTGAAATACTCCGACGGCCCGACGACGAGTTCCGGCGGAACGACGTTCGCGTTCATTGACGCGCCCGAAGGCTACGAAATCGAATTGATCCAGAAAAAGTGACCGCGTCGAAAATCGTCCATCAACTCTCAACTAGAAACCATCAACTAACAAATGAGCGTTCTCATCGTCGGCACCACGGCACTCGATTCCATCAAAACCCCCACCAAGGAAAACCCGCGCCTGCTCGGCGGCTCGGCCAGCCACGCGGCGGTCGCGGCCAGTTTCTTTTCGCCCGTAAAATTGGTCGGCGGCGTGGGCGAAGATTTTCCGAGGAAATACATCGAGCTTTACCGCCGGCATAAAATTGATCTCGCGGGCCTCCAAATTTTGCCGGGCAAAACATTTCACTGGTCGGGCGAATACGAGGTGAACATGAACAACCGCCGCACGCTCGCGACGGAACTCGGCGTGATCGAAACCTTCA
>CAZIFP010000363.1:0-2713 GCA_964538105.1 uncultured Bifidobacteriaceae bacterium | reverse complement strand
GCCCATTTGCGTCTGACACGGTCTTTAGTAAAGCTGAAAGTTCCCCCTGAGGCAGCTTTCAACTTTACTTAACATGCTTATGGCAAGCAGCTTGCTTAGGCAATACCTGTGGTTAACGGGGTGAAGCGCGGAGCCGGGTTGGCTTCCACCAGCACCGCCGGCACCAGCGACCGGAGCCAGCCCAACAGCCAGCTGGTGGTTTAAACCGGCAGCCTGGTTGTTAAATGCCCGACTATCGCTTCCGATTGTATTCCATCCGGGAAAATTTCCCGGCGGCCAGTTGATTTGCCGCCGCCAGCAGTTCGGCGTCAGGCGCGCCATTTTGCCAGCGAACCCCAAATTGCGCGGCGGCCACCGCAGTCATGGCCCGCTCCCAATCGCTGCGTGAAATAGAAACTGCCGGCGGCTGCACCGAGCCTTGGATTAGCAGCCCCTGCCTGTTCCGCCGCTGCGCCGCGCCCGCGATTTTTTTGCCATGCCAGAGCAGGTCGGATTTTTCGTGGCCGGCAAAACACTGGCCGGGCAAACTTTTTTTGCAGCACGGTGCCAGCTCCGTTTTCACGTTCAATTCCGCGAACGCCTGCCGCAGCCAGTCGTGAATGCGACGGTAGCTTTCCTCGGCCTTGAGCGAATGCCATTCGTGGCCGGGCGGAAAAACCGCGCTGTAAGTCCAGTCCGCGTCGTGCGGCACGATGCCGCCACCAGTCGGACGCCGGATGAGCGGCCGCAGTTTCGTCGCCGATGCGACTTCGGAAAATTTCTGGAAATATCCAAATGTCGCCGCCGGTTCCGTCCAGCCGTAGAAACGCAAAACCGGCTTGCCGAGTCGCGAGGCATTTTCCAGCAGCGTCTCGTCCAACGCCATGTTGAACGCCGCGTCGCCCTTGCCGGAATTGATATGCAGCCAGTTCATTCAGCCACAGATTGCCACAGATGAAACACAAATAAATCAAAACAAAGATTTCTTCCGGTGGAGAGAACGTCTTCGTGAGCCGGAGCAAGGGGGAAAAGTGAACGCTTGTTTGTGAAGATGTCCGCCCCGCCAATAAATCTGTGCCCATCTGTGTCCATCCGTGGCTAACAGTTTATTACGCCGACCTGCGGGCAGAGTTTTTGGATTTCGCAGTTCGCGCAATCCGGCTTGCGCGCATCGCAGCGGCGGCGACCGTGCCAGATAAGCCAGTGGCTGAACAACGCCCAATTATTTTGCGACACCAGCTTCATCAAATCCTGTTCCAATCTCACCGCGTCCGTTCCCTTCGCGAGGCCGAGCCGGTTGGCGAGCCGCGTGACGTGCGTGTCCACGACCACGCCGACGTTGATACCAAAAGCGTTTCCCAAAACCACATTCGCCGTCTTGCGCCCGACGCCGGCGAGCGCGTGCAGTTCGTCCATCGTGCGCGGCACTTCGCCGTTGAATTTTTCAACCAGCGCCGCGCAGCACGCCTTGATATTTTTTGCCTTGTTGCGGAAAAAGCCGGTGGACTTGACGGCTGCCTCAATTTCCGCGAGCGGCGCGCCGGCAAAATCATTGGCCGTGCGATATTTTCTGAACAGTCCCGCCGTGACCAGATTCACTCGCTTGTCCGTGCATTGCGCGGACAGGATCGTGGCGACGAGCAATTCGAGCGGGCTGGAAAAATTCAATTCGCAGTGCGCGTTGGGATTAATCCGCTGGAGCGCGGCGCATATTTGTTTTGCGCGCTTCTTTTTCGCCTCTTTGCTTTCGCGTGGCATCACAATGATTTTGTCACATCGCTGGAAAATAAAAAGCCCGGACGTGAACCTCCGGGCTTTGAAGATCTGTTGAATCTTACTTCGCCGGAATGGCGTTGGTTGCCGCCGTGACGGTTGCCGGCACGGAATTTGCGCCGGCGGAAGCGGCCTTGGCCTTGTCGAGCTTGTCCTTGGCGATCTGTTCGCGGACGGACAACGGCGGTGTTCCATGTTTTCCATCCGTCCAGTTGTAAAGCCGGCCCTGGCTGTCGTTCAGGAACGCCCAGATGAACCAGACGCCAAACGCGAAGGCGAGCACTTTCGGCCAGACGGAAGGTTTTTCGGCAAATTCGTCCGCCGCGCCAAACGTCGCGCCCGGCGGCAGCGCCGCCACGCCCGTGAGCGCGCCGCCGAACGGCACATTCATTTTCGCCTTGGCATTCACGGCCCAGCCGTTCGCATCGAGGATCGGGCCGAGATTCCGCTTGCGTAATTTCAGCCACGCGATCGCCATGGACGGCGCGGAAATCACCAGCATGATGCCGGCGATGACGAGCGGCACCTGCCACTGTTCAAACTTGCCGAGGAAAGCCAGGATGCCGGCAAATGCCGTGGCCAAGGCACCAATGGCCAAACTAAGCAGCGCAATCACGCTCGGATCAAACGCAGGTTTGGCCGGGGCCGCTGCGGGAGCTGCCGCGGGTGCCACCGGTGCGTTCGCCGCCGTGGTCAATTGCGCATTCACATCGGCATCGGCCGCCGCCGCCTGTTTGGCGGCGCGCTCCTCGATCATGCGCACCAGTTTTTTATACGGCGACCAGAACGCCTGCCGGATGCTGATGGGGTTTTCGACAATTTTTGTAATGGTGGCGTCCCAGTCGCGGCCCGCGCGGTCGTAAAAAATTCCGTTGCGCCCGACCATGAGATTGTCGGAGTCGCCGCCGGTGAACGCGGCGACGATGGACAATTTTTCGCCGCTGCCCTTGCGCACGCAATC
>CAZIFP010000362.1:0-2716 GCA_964538105.1 uncultured Bifidobacteriaceae bacterium | reverse complement strand
CGGTGTCGCTCATCCAGTTGCAGCCGCTCATGTCGGTGGAGCCGGGGCCGGGATTATTGTTCTTTGCAGCCGTCGTGGTTTTGACCATGCTGGCGGTCGAATCTTTCGACCCGCGGCTGATCTGGGATTCCGCCGCTGCGAAAGAAACCAAACGCGAGGTGCAACATGCCTGACACCGAAAATTTTTCAAACGTTCCCGAGGCGAAAGCCGTCCCCAAGAAACGCACGCGGCTCTCGCTGGTCTGGGTCATCCCAATCGTGGCGGCAGTGGCCGGCGTCTGGATCGCCGTGACAAAAATTTTGGAGCGAGGGCCGGAGATCACCATCACCTTCTCGACCGGGGATGGTCTGGAAGCGAACAAGACCAAGATCGTTTATGACGGCCTGACCATCGGCACGCTCACCAGCATCAAGCTCGCACCCGATCATACGCATGTGATCGCCAAGGCCGAGATGAGCCCCAAGACGGAAAGTTTCCTCGTGAAGGACCTGAAGTTCTGGGTCGTGAAGCCGCGCATGTCCGGTTTGAGCGTTTCCGGCCTGGGCACGTTGATTTCCGGCTACTACATCGGCGTGCAGCTTGGCGAGTCGAAGGAGAGCGAGCGCAGTTTCATCGCGCTCGAATCGCCGCCGGTGGGCGGCGATGTTCCGGGCCATTTTTTCCAGTTACAGACCAAGACGCTTGGTTCGCTCGGCGAAGGGACGCCGATTTTCTTCCGGCAGATCCAGGCCGGCCAGGTCGTGTCATACGAACTGGACAAGGAAGGCAAGTTTTTGAACGTGAAAATTTTTGTGCAGTCGCCCTACGACCAATATGTCACCCCGGACACGCGTTTCTGGAATGCCAGCGGGGTTGACTTGTCCCTAACCGCAGCCGGTCTGCACGTCCAGACCGAATCGCTCATGTCCATTCTGGCCGGTGGCATCGCGTTCGAGACGCCCGTGACCGATTCGCCGCAGGCACCCGCCGAGGCGAACACGTCCTTTACCCTGTTCGACGACCGAACCGCCGCGTTCCGTCCGCCGCCGCGCGATCCGCACAGCTATCTGCTCGTCTTCAAGCAGTCGGTTCGCGGGCTGTCTGTTGGTGCGCCGGTGGAAATCGGCGGCATTCAAATCGGCGAAGTCACGGATATTCAGGCGCAGTTCGATGCAAAGGCGGCGGAATTTTCCGTGCCGGTCACAATTTCGGTGGATATGGCCCAGCATGGAGTCAAGTTGCTCAACTTTCCGAAAAGTGAAGACCGGGCCGCCAACTACAAGCGCATCATGGATACTTTGGTTGCCCGCGGACTTCGCGCGGAATTGAAGACCGGCAACCTGATCAGCGGGTCGCTGTTCGTGGCGGTCAATTTTTATCCCGACGAACCGCCGGCAACCATTGACTGGTCGCAAAATCCCGTGCAACTGCCGACCCGTTCCGGCCAGCTTGAGGCCGTCGAGGACAGCGTTGCCAACCTGCTCAAGAATCTCAACCAGACGGTTTCAAATCTGAACCTGACTGTATCGAGCGCACGCGGCACGCTCACCAACGCCGACAAGCTGTTGACCAGCTCGGACAAGTTGATGGGCAACGCCAACAATCTTATCGCCCCCGACTCCGCCCTGAACGCGGAACTCAACAACATGCTGCTGCAGGGCGGTGACGCGGCTCAGGCGCTGCGGGTGTTGCTGGATTATCTCGAACGTCACCCTGAAGCGCTCATTCGCGGCAAAACGGGAGAAGCCAAACCATGAAAATTCAAATCACACAGCTTATATCCATCGCCTGCGTCGCGGTGATCGCCGCCGGTTGCGCCTCGGCACCGTCGAAGTTTTACACCCTCAACGCCACGGCCAAGAGCGATGGCGCGTCCGCCGCGAACTACAGCGTTGTTGTGGGGCCGGTGTCCATTCCGGCGGAAGTGGACCGGCCGCAGTTCACCGTCCAAGTCGCGCCCAACCAGGTCGGCGTGGATGAGTTCAACCGCTGGGCCGCGCCGCTGAACGAAAACATCGCCCGCGTAGTGGCCGAAGATTTGACCACGCTGCTGGGCACATCGCAGGTTTCCACGCTGCCGCTCGCAAACTTTGAACCGGCCTATCGCGTCAGCATCGAAGTCCAGCAATTCGAGTCCGCGCCGGGCAAATCTGCCACGGTGGAAGCGGTCTGGGTGGTGCGGAAGACCGAAGGCAAAGTTTCACTGTCTGGCCACACGCTGGCCACCGAGCCGGTGTCCGGCGACAGCTTCGATGCGCTGGCCGCCGCACATAGCCGCGCGCTGGCCAAGGTCAGCACTGACATTGCCGCCGCCATCCGGTCGGAAGCGGACCAGCATTGATACCGGGGACGGAAATTTGCGGACGGAAGCAACCGTTTAAGTTTTCCAGTCAAACGCCTTTTTCTTCAGCGCGTAGATGTAGCCGGCAAAGAGGATTCCCAAGAACGAGATCATCGAGCCGAGGATGAGGTTGCGCGTCGCGTGCTCGGCCAGCATGTCGCGATACACCACCGCCCACGGATACATGAACACCACCTCGATGTCGAACAGGATGAACAGCATCGCCACCAGGTAAAACTTCACCGAGAAACGCCCGCCCGACTCGCCGATGGGATCTTTGCCGCACTCGTAGGGCATATCTTTGGCCTTGTTGGACTTTGCGTATTTGCCCAGCAGAATTGAAACCAGCAGCGTCCCGCCCGCGAAGCCGACGGCGGCCGCGAGCAGAAACAAAA
>CAZIFP010000361.1:0-2720 GCA_964538105.1 uncultured Bifidobacteriaceae bacterium | reverse complement strand
GACGTGGACAAGATTTACATGACGTTCGTGCAGTCCACCACCGGCGGCGGCGGCTGGCCGTTGAACGTCTTTCTTACGCCGGATTTGAAACCATTCTTCGGTGGCACCTATTTTCCGCCGGACGCACGTCATGGCCGGCCTAGCTTTTTGCAGTTGCTCGAACAGATCGCCGGACTCTGGCGCGAGCGGAAAATTGAAATCGTCGCGTCCGCCGATGAACTGCACGCGCGCCTCGAACTCATCACCGCCCGCGCGGCCAAGGAGAGTGTTCCGGTCACGCCGCAGACGCTGCACCGCGCGGTGGAAACCTTCAAGGAAGCCTTCGATCCGGTGAACGGCGGCTTCGGCGACGCGCCGAAGTTTCCGCAGCCGGGCATTCCCTCGTTTGTATTGCGCGCCGCGAAACGCTTTGGTGACGCCGAGGCAGAGAGAATGGTGTTGCACACCTGCGACAAGATGGCCGCCGGCGGCATCCACGACCAGCTCGGCGGCGGTTTCGCCCGCTACGCCGTGGACGCCGAATGGCTCGTGCCGCATTTCGAAAAAATGCTCTATGACAATGCGCAACTCGCGCAACTTTATCTCGACGCGTTTCTTGTCAATCAATCTGAAATCTCAAATCTCAAATCTCAAATCTACGCTGACATCGCGCGCGACATCCTAGATTATGTGTTGCGCGACATGACGCATCCGGACGGCGGATTTAACTCCGCCGAGGACGCCGACAGCGAAGGTCACGAGGGGAAATTCTACTGCTGGACGAAGGATGAACTTTCCAGGCTGCTCACCGTTGATGAGTTCAACGTAGCTGCAAAGTATTTTGGCATCACCGCGGAGGGAAACTTCATTGACCACAGCCATCCAACGCCGCTGGCCGGGCAAAATGTCTTGAGCATTGTCAATCCAGCCGTGCCGGCCGCCGACCAGCCGGCGCTTGAAGCTGCGAAATCAAAAATGCTCGCCGCGCGGGCCGAACGCATCCGCCCGCTGCGGGACGACAAGATTCTCGCCTCGTGGAACGGCCTGATGCTTGGCGCCTTTGCGCGGGCGTCCGCCGTTTTGGGCGAGGAAAAATATCGTTTAGCGGCGGAGAAAAATGTCCGGTTCCTCCGCGAAAACCTCTGGGACGAAAAATCCAAATCACTTTTCCACCGCTGGCGCGCTGGTGAGCGCGACAACGTGCAGCTTCTCGAAGCCTACGCATTTCTTTTGTCCGGCGTCATTGATTTGTATGAGGCAACGCTTGAACCGAGGCATCTGGATTTCGCCATCGAACTGGCCGAGGCGATGCTCGCGAAATTTTTCGATTCGGAAAGCGGCGGCTTCTGGCAAAGCCCGGCCGGCACAAATGATTTGATCCTGCGCGTGAAGGACGATTACGACGGCGCGGAGCCGAGCGGCAACTCCGTCGCCATGTTCGCCCTGCTGAAACTCGCTGCCATCACGGGCCGCGAGGATTTCCGCCTACCCGTCCAGGCGACGCTGCAACTCTTTGCGGGCCGGCTGCAAAGCCAGCCCGCCGCGCTGGCGTTCATGCTCCAGGCGGTGGATTTCTGGCTGGCCGAACCGCGCCGTGTCGTCATCGTCGGGGAAAAAAATTCCACCGAATTCACAAATTTGCTCCGCGCCGCGCACTCGGTCTATCAGCCGAACAAAATCATTCTGGGCAACACCGGCGCGGTGCAGGAATTTGCCCGAACCCTGCCGGCGAAAAACGGCGCGGCGGCCTACCTTTGCACCGGCACTGTATGCCAGCCGCCGACCAACAACCCGGCGAGGTTGAAAGAAATGTTGAGATAAGCGGTTAAAGGGCGCTGTCGTCGCATTCGTCGGTGCGGACGCGATAGGCTTCGGTCACCGGCCAGACGAACACCTTGCCGTCGCCGATTTTTCCGGTCTTGGCCGCCTTAATGATGGCTTGAATCGCCTGGTCGGCGAGATTGTCCGGCAGCACGGTCTCGATTTTGATCTTCGGCAAAAAATCCACGGTGTATTCGCTGCCGCGATAAATTTCCGTGTGGCCTTTTTGCCGGCCGAAGCCCTTGACCTCGGTGACGGTCATGCCCTGGATGCCGATTTCATTCAGCGCGGCTTTGACGTCGCTTAATTTGAACGGCTTGATGATGGCTTCGATTTTTTTCATAAATGATTTGATTATTCGGAGTAAGCGCGTTCGCCATGCTGCGTGAGGTCGAGGCCGGTGCTTTCATCCTCAATGTCCACGCGCAAACCGACCAGCGCGTCCACGATCTTGAGCAGGATGAAAGTGGCCCCGCCGGCAAACACCGCCGTGACCAGCACGCCGATGGCCTGGTTGCCCAATTGACCCAGCCCGCCCGCGAGCGACACCGCCACGCCGTTCACTTGAAACGTGGTGGCGATGGCCGGATTGACCGCCGCGCTGGCCAGCACGCCGAGCATCAACATGCCGATCATGCTGCCGACGCCATGCACGCCGAACACGTCGAGCGAGTCGTCATAGGCGAAATGGGCTTTTAATTCGGTCACCGCAAAATAGCAGACCACGCCGGCCGCCAGCCCGATGCCGAATGCCGCCGGCACCGTGACAAAGCCCGACGCGGGCGTGATGGTCGCGAGGCCGGCGACCATGCCGGACGCCGCACCGAGCACGCTGGGCCGGCCTTTATGCCACCACTCCACCGTCGCCCAGCTCAACGCGGCGGCGGCGGCGGAAAAATGCGTGGCCGCGAACGCGCTGG
>CAZIFP010000360.1:0-2729 GCA_964538105.1 uncultured Bifidobacteriaceae bacterium | reverse complement strand
GATTTGCATTGGCCCAGAACTTTTCTTCCGAACCGCGCATCATCAGTAGATGTGCTATGACCTCATCGGTCGGACACATGACCCCGGCCCACGTGTCGCCATAATAGCCGATTGGGTGCAAGCAAATCGCCCTCTGATGGTATGGCTCGCTGCGCGTCGTCAAGGTCCTCCTCGCTGCGCTGCGGTCCACCTCTGACTACGCTCGCTTAGCCAAAGACCGGTGGCGATTAAGGCTTCACGCTGGGAGTGTCACGGTCATTATTATTTGGCATGAGACGCGACGCGCTGGCGGATTTCAGCCAGCAACTCCCGACCGCGCGCCGGATTGCCGCGCTTCTGGCGCACTACAAACCGGGATTCCACCTGCCGCTCGGTAATGACGTGAGTGACGAAGTTGTCAAACAACCGTTGCACGCTCGTGCCGGTGGATCGCGCCGCGCCCAGCAACGCTTTGTGCCGTGAATCATCACAACGATAAGAAATGGTTTTCATTTTAGAATTTTCAGACGTTGCGCCCGGGTCACCACGCGCGGCGAGGCAAATTACTAATCGCGCTTCGGTTCGGATTGTTTTTTTGCCGACGGCAATGCGGACAACTTGATACGCTGATAAGCGCCGCGTTTTTGATCTTCCGGGTGCGGCTCAATGGCCAGCACTGTGATGTCCCGCTTGTCCGGCCCGTAAGCCCAAAATATCCGCCCGGCTGACGGCGTGTTATTTTCAAGATACGACTGGAAAATCTTGAACCCATATTTACGGGTCAGGTCGTCAATTTCGTGTGAAGCCAAACTGTTGTGCCGGGGGTTTTCTGTCAGGTAGCCGAGGGCTTTGACCAGCTTCTTGAAAAACTTTTCTTCATCCAGGTCCAATTTTCCTTGCTGCTTGCGGGTGGAAAGGTCGCTCCATAACGCTTCCATCTCCGGCAAACCCATGCGGATATTAAAAGCCATTGGAATCAAGCCTCGGCGAAGGCAGCCAGGTCAATCGGCGCGGACGCCAGCCCTTTTTTTAGATTGGCCACGGATTTGTCCAGCATCTTCAAGGAACGGGCAGAAATGGCTTGCGGCGATACCAGCACGCGCGGTTCCAGGTAATAGGAGCCGTTCGACAGGGCTTTGACGTGAAAATACTTCGTCTTGGCGTTGCGCAGGCTGATGCGCTTCTTGGCGTCGGCGGCTACGTCGTAATCTTCCACCACCGTGAGGGGTTGTTTCTGCGTCAATGTCAGCATGACTTGACTATGGTGGGATTTCCCACTTTTGTCAACGACGTTTAATCGCAGTTTTCACCTGGTGGGAGAAGTTCAACCTTGGCAATATGCGGCCCGCGCTCGGGTTTTGCGGCTGGTGGCAATGAATTGGGCGTGCAGACCTCTGGTGCCGGTTTCGGCGCTGGCGTTTTCGATTTCAGGCTGGCCTCAAATGCTTCCCGTTCGCTGGCAGTCATCATTTTCACGTTGGCGATGCGCGGTCCGCGCCACTTGTGTGTGGTGTTCTCACTTGCTGGCGGCGAACCATTGCTCGCCGGCGCAGTGGCTGGCGCGGGTTTTGCGGCTACGGTTGGCGCACTTTGAGGCACCGCCGGAGTATTGGCGGCTGGCACCGCTTTCGCCCGTTTTCGCCGTTTGCGCTTTTTTCCGTCTTCCAGGACGATGCGGCCGTATTCGGCCACGCGCGCCCGGCTGGTTTTTACCCCATTTTGCATCAGCAATTCGGCAATGATGGAATAGGAAGCATTTTTGCCCCGCAATTCCAGAATGGCGTCATGGACCGGTTTCAGATTGTTGAAAGGCACGCGGCGTGGGTTGGGTGTGAAATCCTGAACCGCCTGACGCAGCGATTCAAGGTTGGGTGTTGATGGTGATGAGTTCATAATTGTTGGGAGTCAGGGTTGAAAACGTAATGACGGAATACGGAGATTCACTATTTCAAGCTCCCCAATTTCATGAATTGTGTAAACAAGGGTTCTTTGTGAGTAAAGTATTATGGACAGCCGTAGAAACAGAAGCCGCGGGACGCAAATTTGAATTTGAAGCCGAATTTAAGAACGCAGAAACTGGCAGCGGATTACCTGCTTTCGACCGCGCATCGCGACGGCCAGCACAAGGCTGAATTTTTCCGTAGTTTCGGATTCAGACTGGAAGCATGGGAAGAACTTGCCTCGGCGTTGCTGGATCATGCGCGCAAGTATGAAGTTATTGAAATCGTGCCGACGCCATTCGGACGGAATTTTGTGGTTGAAGGCGCGCTGACCGCGCCCGATGGCCGCGCGCCAGATGTGCGCGTCATTTGGTTTATTGCCAAAAACGTGGAAACGGCTACATTAGCCACAGCGTATCCATTGGATATTTGATTATGATCAAAGAACTCGACAGCGTGGTATTGACGACCGACTTGCCGGAACATGGCCTGGCCAAGGACGACATCGGCACGGTCGTGCTCGTTCACGAAGGAGGCAAAGGCTGCACGGTCGAATTCATGACCCTCGCCGGCAAAACTCTCGCCGTCGTCACGCTGCTGGCGAATCAAATCCGGCAAATTGCCAAGGACGAAATTGCCCACGCCCGCCATGTGGCCGTAGCGGCCTGATACCCTCACCGCGCTCAAGCAAGCGTTGAGTATGTTTGAAAAGAATCCCTTTCCAGCGATTGCGAATCTACCAACTCATGTCGTTGCAACCGACTGGACCTGGACCCGCCCAAAACCGAATCACAATCGGCTCGACGGATT
>CAZIFP010000359.1:0-2756 GCA_964538105.1 uncultured Bifidobacteriaceae bacterium | reverse complement strand
TCCAGGCCGAAATGCTCGTCGTTCAACACTTTTTCCGCCGCCTTCAAATCCAGCTTGTCCACGGTGGATTTCTCCCACGGCAGCGCGAGAATCCAGTCGAGGTAATTGCGCCCGACGGCGTATTCGGCGGCGGCGGGCGGCATTTGCGCGAGACGGTCGAGTTCCTGTTCGGCGGCCTTGCGGACTTCGGCTGGCAGGACCGCCGCCGCAACCCTTTCACGGAGAGATTTGGCTTCACCTGAACTGGCCGCGTCGCCTTCGCCGAGTTCGCGCTGGATGGCGCGCATCTGCTCGCGCAGGAAAAAGTCGCGCTGCGTCTTGGCGATGTTCGAGGCGACGTCGCTTTGGATTTTGGAGCTCAACGTCAGCACTTCCTGTTCGCGGTTGAGCAGCGGCAGCAGTTTCTGCAGCCGTTCACGGACGGAAATGGTTTCGAGCAGCTTCTGCCGGTCTTCGAGCGAAAGGTTAAGATTTCCCGCAATCAAATCCGCAAAATGGCCGGGATGTTCGGTGTTGAGCGCGGCGATTTTGACCTGGTCGGTCAGCGCCGTGGACAGCTTGGCGATTTCCTCAAACTGCTTGTGCGCGTTGCGAAGCATGGCTTGCAGCTCCACGGAATCTTCCGTTTCGTCGCGCAGCAGATCGTAGCTCGCGCGCAGATACGGCGCGGGCGGCTCGAATTTTTTCACGCGGATGCGCCACAAGCCCTCAACCAGCACGCGCACGGTGCCGTCGGGAAATTTCACCATCTTGGACAGCCGCGAGACGCAGCCGACTTCATACAAATCCGCCGGCGCCGGCTCGGCGACATCGGCCTTGCGCTGCAACACGGCGCCGAACAAACGGTCGCCGGCGACGACATCGTCAATCAGCTTGAGGCTCGGTCCGGTTTCGATGAGCAGCGGCACGACCGCGCCGGGAAAAATCACGATGTCCGAGAGTCCGAGGATGGGCACCAAGTCCGGCAGCGAGCGCGAGGAAACGCGCGGCGGCGCGTCCGCTTTTTCGGCGGTGTCGCTGATGCTGACAAATTCTGTTTCCGGCGATGACATCGTCGCTATTCTATCAATTAGATGCAGCGCGGGCGAAAAGATTCACGCGCCGTCAGTTCCCCTCGGCAATCGGAACTTTGGTCGGCTTGGCCTGCGACGGACGTGCGGGCGGCACGTCCACCCGCAGAAAACCGTTCACATAAATCGCCCTGGCCTGGCCCAGATCAAACCCCGCCGGCAGATCCAGCACCGTTTCAAACGGGCCGTAATTGATCTCCATCACGAGAAAACTGCAATGCGCCGCGCGGCAGCAGTCCGGCCGGTTGCCCGCGATGCGCAGGCGGTTGCCCTCGACGGTGATCTCAAGGTTTTCGCTTTTCATGCCGGGCAGTTCCACCTTGATGACGAGCCCGGTGTCGGTGGTGTAAACGTCCGTGTTCGGCACCCAGCGCCCGCTGGCGGAACCGTTGCGGCTGTTCACCGCCGAGTGGCGCGAAGCGAAATGCAGCGTGGAACTGACTTTGGTTACGGCCATGATCAAAAGGTTGTTAAAACAATTTTCCAAGGCAAGTGAACGACTCGCCGCTGATTCACGCTGGCAACATAACCGCAAACGCCAATCGCGCAACAGGGATTTTTTATAAAGTTCCAATCCTAATTCCAACCATAACCCGCCCCACAATCCCGCTTGGAATCGCCGACCGGTAACCGGTGCGCGCAAAATGCTTTGAACTCCCGATGCCGGAGCCTAGACTTCCGGCCATGTTTCAATGCACGCATCGCGTCACCTACGCCGAATGCACCGTCGGCGACCACATTTACCACTCGCGCTACCTTGATTTGCTGGAGGCCGCGCGCGGCGAATTCATGCGCTCGCTCGGCACGCCGGTGCTGGCGTTGCAGGACGCCGATTACATTTTCCCCGTCATCGAGGCGCGGTTGAGCTACAAATTTCCGGCGCGCTACGACGATTTGCTGGCGATTGAAGTCTGGCTGACGGAGATCGGCAAAGTGCGCTTGAACTTCGGCCATCGGATTTTGAATCTGGACAAAAAACTCATTCTCGAAGCGGAAACCTTTCACGCCTGCACCAGCCGCGAGGAAAAACCAAAACGGCTTCCGGCGGAATTGGTGGAAAAGCTGAAACCGCATTTGAAGGCGGAAACTCTGTTTTGACCGCAGAGGCGCGGAGACGCGGAGTTTACAGCTTAACTTTTCCTCTGTGCCTCCGCGTCTCTGCGGTAAAGCTGGTTTCGGCTTGCACAAAACGCTTTTCTCTGCTCAAATTCAGCGGCGCGCGCGATGCAAACTCAAACTGATTATCCCAAACATTACTGCGGAGTCTTCGGCGTTTTCGGCCATGCGAATGCCGCCGAACTGACCTACTTCGGCCTTTACGCGTTGCAGCATCGCGGCCAGGAAAGCGCCGGCATCGTCAGTTGCCACGAGGGGAAATTTTACAAGCACCACGGCATGGGCCTCGTGCCGCAGATTTTCAACGACCCGAAAATCCTCCACGACCTCGTCGGCGACCGCGCCATCGGCCACACGCGCTACTCAACCACCGGCACGTCCAATCTCCGCAACGCCCAGCCGCTCACGGTGGATTGCGCGCGCGGCCAGATTGCCGTCGCCCACAACGGCAACCTGACCAACGCCGCCGCGCTCCGGGACGAGCTCGAAAGCCGCGGCCTGGTTTTTCAGACGAGCGTGGACAGCGAGATCATCATCATGATGCTCGCGCAGCCGGAAATCGGCGGCGTC
>CAZIFP010000358.1:0-2761 GCA_964538105.1 uncultured Bifidobacteriaceae bacterium | reverse complement strand
TGGCCGACAAACGCAGCCATCACAGCACCGGCAAAGGCCGCAACGTCTCGCGTGAGCAAAACGAAATCAGCTTTCACTCGCTGCGTCACACGGCCACCACCCTGCTCAAATCGGCAGGCGTGTCGGACGCCGTGGCGCGGGAATTCATCGGCCACGATTCGCCAACCGTGTCGAAGCAATACACCCACATTCCCACTGATACACTCCGGCAGGCGGCGAACAAACTACCTGACATTTTCAAATGAATGGCGGGCAATTTTGAATTGTGAGTAAATTTGCTCAGCGTATTGAGTAAATTGCAAGACGCGCCAAATCTGACAGGGCGAAACGCCGTTTGGTCTGTTGATTAAATAGAGTCTGGCATATCGGACATTTATTGACATAAAGACTGTTATAGACGACACTAGAATCATGTCGCAACCAGCCACATCCATGCCGTTGCCCGCCGAACGTGCGCTTCGCAAGTTGGGGCGTGACCTCGCGCTCGCGCGGCGCAAGCGCGGCATTGCCACGAGTGACATGGCCGCGCGTCTCTTTGTTAGCCGTGATACGCTGTGGCGGCTTGAACGTGGCGACCCGACCGTCGCGCTCGGAACCTTGGTGACGGCAGCTTTTATTCTTAAACTGCACGAGCGACTCGCGAATTTGTTTGCCCCTGCCAACGACGACCTTGGCTTGCGTCTGGATGAACGCCGCGTGCCGCAGAGAATACGTCGTCCAAAACAATCATGAGCTTGGAAGTCCATGTTGATTGGCAGGGCGAAACCTTTTTGGTGGGAAGGCTCCACGCCGCCGAACGCGGCTCATCAGTTTCGTTCGAGTATGATGCCGGATGGCTTCAGCGTGACGCCGCCTTTGCGATTGATCCGACCTCGCTCCCCTTGCAACGCGGCGCGCATCATGCAACAACCCTTTTCGGGGCGATTCAGGATTGCGGACCAGACCGTTGGGGTCGCGTCTTGATCGAGCGGGCAGTCCGTAAAAAAGTTCTCACGCAAAAGCCGTATCAGGAAATTGATTATGTGCTGGCACTGGACGATGCGTCGCGCATCGGTGCATTGCGTTTCCGCTCTGATGCCGCCAGTCCATTTCTCGCGGCTACCAACGGAAAACTCGCGCCTTTGGTTCGCCTCAATGCCCTTCTTCGCGCCACCGACGCAATTCACAGCGAGACGGAGACCGCCCAGGATTTACGCTTCTTGCTCGGCGCAGGTTCACCGCTCGGCGGTGCCCGGCCTAAATCAGCCATCGCTCTGGCCGATGACCGGCTCGCCATTGCAAAGTTTCCAAAACCTGACGACACGCGCGACATCGCGGCGGGCGAAATCCTTGCCCTAACGCTGGCGGAGCAGGCCGGCATTCAAGTCGCGGAACATCGGCTCGTGTCGGTGGGCAGCCAAAGCGTCGCCGTCATCACCCGCTTTGATCGTGCGGGAAAAAAACGCATACCTTTTATCTCCGCCGCCAGCTTGTTAGGACTGCCCCAAGGCGAGCTTGGTGCCTACACCATGCTGGCGGACGGCATCCGCCAATTCGGTAACGACGTGGCCGGCGACCTCCGCGAATTATGGCGTCGCCTCGTTTTCTCGCTGCTTGCCAGCAACTACGACGACCACCTGCGCAATCATGGTTTCCTAATGCACGCACCCGGACGCTGGTCGCTTTCGCCGGCCTATGACCTCAACCCGGTGCCGGAAATGGATCGTGCCCACGTGAGCAAGACCGCCATCACGGAGAGCCAGGAAGAACCGACCATCGCCGGTGCGCTGGCTGCCGCCACCCGTTTTGGTCTCAAGGTTTCCGAGTCGAAGAAGATTCTCCGGGAGGTGTTCACTGTCGTTGCTGGCTGGCGCAAAACCGGACGACAACTGCGCCTCAAAACAACTATGCTGGACGCTTATGCAACCGCCTTTGAGCATCCGCTCATGGATGAAGCCGGACGCCTGATTGGAAAATAACACTGGTTCCGCCGTGACCAATGCGCATTTTTTGCTCCACTTCACCGGCTGCTGTTCGGCCAAATCCCCTCACGACCGCGCCGGTTCCGGTCGGGTAATGCGTTTATCTCTGCGAACCTCGCGGAGTATGACTCAAAACGCAAATGTCATTGGACGAAACGTGGCCCGATTTCGATACCAAAAAGGCTGGTCGCAGGATTTACTTGTCACCAAAATACAACTCCTTGGGATTTATATCACTCGCGACATACTGGCTAATATTGAAACCTTACGCACAATTGCAACCGACAAACAAATAGCAGTTTTCGCGGAAGTTTTCGGTGTGCCGGTGGGCGATCTGTTTCCACCCAAACAGAAATCCAGCGGACGTATTGTCGGATTAAATAGCTAAGTCACGGTTAAATTCGGTCGCCGACGCTGACCAGCGTTCAGTCCAGAATATATTGGCCGGCCTTTTTTGTGCCGACACGTTTCACCAAACCGGCTTTGATTAAAGGCCGGAGCAAATCCAGCGTGCCCTGTTTGGACACGCCCAGCGCATCCCAAAGCTCGCGTGGCGTCATGCTCTTGTGGTCGCGAAGGAATTGCAAAAGCTGTTCCTGCTTCGGGCGCAGAACCAGTTTTTCCTGGCCCGGTTGTGCAGACAGTTTTTGCACCCGTGTCCAGACGCGCTCCAATGTCAGTAACAAGCCTTCGGCGCAGTATTCCAACCATTGGGACAAATCTTCCCCCTCGCGTCGCACTGCGTCCAGCGCCGCGTAATAGCGCGGGCGGTTTTCCCAATAAAATTCGTCCACGGAAAA
>CAZIFP010000357.1:0-2769 GCA_964538105.1 uncultured Bifidobacteriaceae bacterium | reverse complement strand
GACAACCGCCGGAGCGGGCAACCGTTCCGGCGGCCTTTTTTTGCCAGCGGGGATGCGTGGCTGAATCTGGCTAAATCAAAGTGTTGACTATTTAATTTAAACTGATTAGTATTTATGCCATGAAAAGGAAGACCCCGCTTCCTGAACTAGAATGTGAAAACAGCCTGCTTCACAGCTATCCATGATTTTAGAAAACCCATAATTATGAAAAACACACGATTTGTTTTCTTCCTGGCTTGTTTGGGTTTAATAACTTGCCTTTCATCCTGTGTGCCAGACACCAACAAGAGAACTGTCAGCCTTGACTATGTGGACGCGCCAATAAATGAGGTTCTGAATACTTACAAGGACTTCGCCAAGGTCGAACTGGTTATGGCAAGTGACATTCAAAATATTCATGGCATTACCTTGCACACAGCAGCGGTTTCGCCCGAAGTTGCGCAGCATTTGATTGAGCAGACGCTGTTGAAGCAAGCTGGTATCGTGATTACCCGCTTGGATGATAAGCGTGTGTCGGTAACATATAACGACTACTTAAAATATCAGCCAGAGGTGGTGCCAATTCAAATCGCATCATCTGACATTCCCTACGCTGAGCAATTCAAGATGCGGCAAGGCGATGCCTTTGTCTTCCATTTACCCGAGGGCAAGACAATCGCGGTTTGGTGTGAGCGTCCTCCTAGCATGATGATGTTGGCTGAGCAAACGACGGCGAGCGGACTCAAGACGGCATGGGGTGAGCGACCGTTCGTTCGGCCAGAGCCATTGGA
Source organism: uncultured Bifidobacteriaceae bacterium (assembly GCA_964538105.1). Lineage (GTDB taxonomy): Bacteria > Verrucomicrobiota > Verrucomicrobiia > Limisphaerales > UBA11358 > UBA11358. Next base: position 1,999 of record CAZIFP010000357.1, on the reverse strand, counting down.
AAAACAGATAGGCCCGAACAGCTATGAGTCAGCCGGTTGGAAGTCATACATTTCGCAGGGAGCAGTCACCACATCAACCGGAACCATGACCTCCGAGTATGTGCTTTACGTTGATGATTTGCAGTTTAGTATCATTGAGGATTTGAAAGCGACCAATTCGTTGCCTGTGACTATACGAATTATAAAAAAGTGAGACCGTGGTTTAGTTTCACAATTGAAGCGCGACAAAAGAGTTGCTAGATGACTTTGTTCCCGAGGGCGCATTCATTATAGCATGAAGGAGCCGATCCCACCAAATCTTGCGTGGACGTTTAATTTATGCTTTATTGCCGTCAAGGCGGCGCGTCCCTTTGAATGAAACCGGCGGACCTGCTGTCAATTGACTTGAATTATGATTTACAATTCGTTCCATTCGATTGGTTTTGGTTTTTTGTTTTTGATCCCAGGTTTGCTGCTCGGCATCTGGGCGCAGATCAAGCTCCGTCTTGCCTACGGCAAATACAGCCAGGTGCCGGTGGACTCCGGCATGACGGGCGCGCAGGCCGCACGCCGCATCCTCGATGACGCCGGCCTGAACGACATGCCGGTGGAGGAGGTGCCCGGCCATTTGACCGACCATTACGACCCGTCGAAGCGCGCGTTGTTTTTATCGTCGGAAAATTTTCACGGCCAGACCGTCGCGGCGGTCGGCGTGGCGGCGCACGAAGCCGGCCATGCGCTCCAACATCAGGCCGCCTACGGGTTGTTCACGGTGCGCATGGCGCTGGTGCCGGTGACGAATTTTGCCAGCATGGCTTACACGGGAATTCTGCTGCTGGGCATGTTCATGGGTTTGTTTGGCATGGCCCTGTGGATCATCATCGCCACCTTTTCCGTGATCACGTTTTTCCAACTGGTCACGCTGCCGGTGGAATACGACGCGAGCCGCCGCGCGAAGGAGCAGTTGTTCCGGCTCGGCCTCGTGCATGAGCATGAACGCGCGGGCGTCAGCAAGGTTCTGGATGCCGCGGCGCTCACCTATGTTGCCGCGCTGGTCAGCAGCATTTTGACGCTGCTCTATTACCTCACCCTTGCGCGTGACAGCCGGCGCTAGTTGATTTTTCTTGCGACCACGCGTTTCGTCTTTAACGTCTTGCCAATTCTATGGCGGCGAAAACCAAAAAGCCCAAAGCGGTCAAAGCGGTCAAAGCCAAACGGCGCGCGAAGCGCATCGCGCCGGCTGTGGCCAAGCCTGCGGCTGTGGCCAGGCCTGCGGCTGTGGCCAGGCCTGCGGCTGTGGCCAGGCCTGCGGCGTTGGCCAAGCTCGCCGCGTATGTCATTCCCGATCCCGCTTTCCCAAAGCCCGCCGAGGGTGACACGACGGCGTTCATCCGCCGGGAAAGTTCGAATTATGACGGCGACACGGCCATCCGGCTTTATCTGCGCGAAATCGGGCAGGTGAAGCTGCTCACGCCGGACGAGGAAATCCAGCTTGCCGCGCGCATCAAGAAGGGCGACAAGAAGGCGCGCGAACACATGATCAAGGCCAACCTGCGCCTCGTCGTGAAAATCGCGCGCGACTACGAAGGCATCGGCCTGCCGCTGCTGGATTTGATCAGCGAAGGCAACATCGGCTTGATGAAGGCCGTCGAGCGGTTTGATCCGAGCAAGGGCGGCAAGCTTTCCACCTACGGCTCGTGGTGGATCAAGCAGTCCATCAAGCGCGCGCTCGCCAACCAGTCCAAGACCATCCGGCTGCCGGTGCATCTGGTGGACAAGATTTCCAAGATGCGGCGCACGGCGATGAAGCTGCAGGAGATGCTCGGCCACGAACCGTCGGACGAGGAACTGGCCGACGAGATGGGCATGACGGCGGCGCGTGTGCGGCAGATGCGGATGGCGGCGGTCCGACCCGCGTCGCTCGATGCGCCCATCGGCGACGACGACTCGAATAATTTTTCCGACGTGGTGCAGGATGAAAACGCCACGTCGCCTTACGACAATCTGGAGGACAAGACCG
>CAZIFP010000356.1:0-2773 GCA_964538105.1 uncultured Bifidobacteriaceae bacterium | reverse complement strand
GCGGCAAGTCGTCGCTCGCGTTCGACACGATTTACGCCGAGGGCCAGCGCAAATATGTCGAGTCGCTTTCCGCCTACGCGCGCCAGTTTCTCGACCAGTTGCAGAAGCCGGACGTGGATTTCATCGAGGGTTTGTCGCCGGCGATTGCGATTGAACAGCGCAGCTCGGGCAGCAGCCCGCGCTCGATCATCGCCACCACCACGGAAATTTACGATTATCTGCGCCTGCTTTACGCGCACATCGGCAAATCACATTGCCCCGAAACGGGCGTGCCGATTTCCACGCAAAGCACCAGCGACATCGTGGACAAAATTCTCGCGCTGCCGCCGAAAACGAAAGTGATGCTGCTCGCGCCGGTCGTGCGCCGGCAGAAAGGCGAGTTCCGCGACGTGTTCGAACGCCTCGCGCGCGAAGGCTTTGTCCGCGTGCGCGTGGACGGCGAAATTGCCGAACTCGGCGAGAACATTGCGCGCATCAAGCTCGACAAAAAGAAATTTCACAACATCGAAGCCGTCGTGGATCGGCTGGTGATTGACGACAAAATCCGCGTCCGCCTCGGCGACTCCGTCCAGACCGCGCTGCGCCTCGGCGAGGGCGTGATGTTCACGATGCATCAGCTTTCCGGCGTAGCAGCAAACGTGAGTTCGCTCCAAAACAAAAATAATGAGCCGGCTCACGCCGGCGGCTACGATGAAAAATGGATCGAAACGCTTCACTCCAACAAAATGTGTTCGCCCGCGACGGGCAAGAGTTACGACCCGCCGACGCCGAAACATTTTTCCTTCAACGCGCCCGCCGGCGCATGTCCCGTCTGCCACGGCCTCGGCCAGAAAATGGTTTTCGACGAGGCGCTGGTCGCGCCGAATTTTGACGAGCCGCTCGAAAGCGCCATCCAGCCGTGGCGGCGCGCGGGCAAGCGGATGAACATTTATTACAAGGCGATGCTGCGTTCCGTCGCCGGGCATTTCAACGTCGCGCTCGAAACGCCGTGGAAAGATTTGCCGGAGGAGTTCAAAAAAGTCCTGCTCCACGGTTCCGGCGAGGACAATGTGGAGTTCAAATTCTGGCGCGCGGGGAAGGTCAGCAGCATCGACCGGCCGTTTGAAGGCGTGCTGCCGAACCTCGAACGCCTTGCGACGGACAGCGAAAGCGAATTCATCCGCAACCGGCTCAAGGCTTACATGACGCCGCAGTTTTGCGATGTCTGCGGTGGCAAGCGGTTGAAGCCGGAAATTCTCGCCGTCACGCTCGGCGGTGAGCAATTTGTTTCCCAACTAAAAACTAAAAATTCAAAACCCAAAACTCTTAAGATCCCCGGCCTGTCCATCATGGACGTGTGCGGCTTGTCGGTGGAAAAGGCGGATGAATTTTTCGCCGCGCTCAAGCTGACGGAGTTCGAGTTGAAAATCGCCGCCGAGGTCATCAAGGAAATCCGTGCGCGGCTCGGCTTTCTGAAAAACGTCGGGCTCGGTTATCTCACGCTGGACCGCGAGAGCGGCACGTTGAGCGGCGGCGAGGCACAGCGCATCCGGCTGGCGACTCAGATCGGCGCGGCGCTCGTCGGCGTGCTTTACGTTTTGGATGAGCCGAGCATCGGCCTGCACCAGCGCGACAACGACCGGCTGCTCGCGACGCTGAAAGGTCTGCGCGATTTGGGTAATACCGTGCTTGTGGTCGAGCATGACGCCGACACGATTCGCAACGCGGATTATATTTTGGATCTCGGTCCGGGCGCGGGCGTTCACGGCGGCGAACTGGTGGCGGCGGGCACGTTGCCGGAAATTCTCGCTGCGAAAAAATCACTGACCGGGCAATATCTGACGGGTGAACTGGCCATTCCGGTGCCGAAGAAAAGAATTTCTCCGACGGAAGAAAAAGGCTGGCTGGAAATTATCGGCGCGACGGAAAATAATTTGCAAAACATTGACGTGCGGATTCCGCTCGGCACGTTCACCTGCGTCACCGGCGTGAGCGGTTCCGGCAAAAGCACGCTGGTGAGCGACATTTTGCAGCGCGCGCTGTTCCGCAAGTTTTACGGCTCGAAGGAACGGCCTGGCGAACACAAGGCGTTGAAAGGTTTTGAAGATCTCGACAAGGTCATCGTGATTGACCAGTCGCCGATCGGCCGGACGCCGCGCAGCAACCCGGCGACCTACACCGGCATGTTCAATCACATCCGCGATCTGTTTGCCAAATTACCCGCCGCGAAAGTGCGCGGCTACGAGCCGGGACGATTTAGTTTCAATGTCAAAGGCGGTCGCTGCGAAAAATGCGAGGGCGACGGCGTGCTGAAAATCGAAATGAATTTTCTGCCGGCGGTGTATGTGACCTGCGAGGCGTGCAACGGCAAGCGCTACAACCGCGAGACGCTGGAGATCGCCTACAAGGGCAAAAACATCGCGGACGTGCTCGACATGACGGTGGACGAGGGCGTGGATTTTTTCCGCGCAGTGCCGAAGATTTACGATCCGCTGGCGACGCTCGGAGAAGTCGGCCTCGGCTACATCCATCTCGGCCAGCAGGCGACGACGTTGAGCGGCGGCGAGGCGCAGCGCGTGAAGCTGGCGACAGAACTGGCGCGCAAGGCGACGGGCAAAACTTTTTATATTTTGGACGAACCGACGACCGGTTTGCATTTTCACGACGTGGCGAAACTGCTGGAAGTGTTGTTCAAACTGCGCAACACCGGCAACACGCTGCTCGTCATCGAGCACAATCTGGACGTGATCAAAACGGCGGACTGGATCATTGACCTCGGCCCGGAAGGCGGTTC
>CAZIFP010000355.1:0-2774 GCA_964538105.1 uncultured Bifidobacteriaceae bacterium | reverse complement strand
TCGCTTCGGCGTCGGACAGATCAATCAGGTCGCTTTCAATCTGCGCGCTGATGACAACAGCTTCGCAGGCAAAATGGTGCGCGGTATATTCGCGGACTTTGAGAACGAACGGATTTTTGTCCGCAGTCGCCAAATCGCTTTCCTTCACGTTGCAGGCGAAAATGGTCGGCTTGTCGGTCATCAGCCAGAACAAACGCGAGACAGCCTTTTCTTCGGGCGTGAGTTCGAGCGTGAGCGCGGGCTTGCCGGCGTTGAGATGCGGCTCGATTTTTTTCAGGACATTTTCCTGCGCGAGCGCTTCCTTGTCCCCGCGCTTGGCGTCCTTGGCGACGCTGTTAAGCCGCTTTTGCACGGCTTCCAAATCCGCCAGCACGAGTTCAGTCGTGATGATTTCGATGTCGCGCACGGGGTCCACGCTGCCGGTGACATGATGGATGTCCGCATCCTCGAAGCAGCGGACGACTTGGACGATGGCGTCCACTTCGCGGATGTGCGTGAGAAATTTGTTGCCCAAGCCTTCGCCCTGCGATGCGCCCTTGACGAGGCCGGCGATGTCCACGAATTCAATCGCCGCCGGAATCACGACGCCGGTTTTCGCGATTTTTTGCAGCACATACATGCGCTCATCCGGCACGGTGACGATGCCGACGTTCGGGTCAATGGTGCAGAACGGATAGTTCGCGGCCTCGGCCTTGCGCGTGCGCGTGACGGCGTTGAACAGGGTTGATTTGCCGACGTTCGGCAGTCCGACGATTCCAGCTTTGAGCATAATTTAATTGTTGTTCGGGTCCGGCGGCAGGCGGTATTCCAGCGGCGGATGATGCCGGTTGTGCCGGGCCAGTTGCCACGCGATGTGCGTGCCCTGGAGCAGGCCGAAAATGATGAGGCAGATGCCGGAAAAATGCTGCAGGCGGAGCAGCGTCTTCTCGCTGAACCGTCCGTGGCCGCGCGACACGGCGAAACTCAAGGACAGAAACCAGGTGTTTGTGCCGAGCGCGACGCCGCCGACGCACGCGGCCTTGGCGGCAAAAGAATCGCCGTCCACCCAATCGCGCGTCATCAGGTTGGCGGCAAGAACGATCCAGAACACCAGCACGCCGAGGTTGCCGAGCACGCGCACGAAACCCGTCATGAAGGCCGAGTGCGGATGAAATTTCTGCTCGATGCGCGTCTCGATTTTTTCCGAGGCGCTTTCGAGCTTGGTCGGCACATGAACGCTCTTGGCCAGCAAAAATTTGAAGCCGATGAAAAAGATGAAGACGAAGCCGAACACCTGCAGGAACGCCTGCACGATGCCGTGGTCCAGAAGCGACGAAAAGCTGGTGAACGAAAAGGCGCAGTAAATCGTCTCCATCGCCGAGGCGCCGAGGCCGATGAGCACCGCCCAGCGAAAGCCGCGTTGCGCGCCCTCGTTGAGGATGGTGAGGTTGACGGGCCCGAACGGGATCGAGGAAAAAATCAAGCCGCAGACAAATCCCGCGAGGCCGGCCTGCAAAATGGGGTGCGCGTCCAGCATGGCTCAATCCGCCGCGTCCGGCTCGTCGTCTTCCTCTTCAATTTCCCGGCGCCAGGCGCGCGAAATGTGCGGCCGCACAAAGCCGTAGATAAGGTAGGCTGTGAAGAACAGCGGTAGGACGAAATACAAAATCTTTTCGCGCAGAATCAAGATGAGACCCACGAACAGCGCGGCGACGATCACCTTCAAAAACGTGGTGGTCGAACGCAGGCCGAGCGATTTGAAACTGGGATAGCGGACTTCGCTCACCATCATCGCCGACAAAAACACCAGCACGACCGGCAGCAGATAGCCCCAGTGGCCGAGATCCTTTTCCTTCTCGTTCAATTTGATGATGAACAGCGTCAGCGACGCCACCAGCCCGGCCGCCGACGGAATGGGAAAGCCGAGAAAATCCTTGCCCGCGCCCGGCGCGTTCATCGCCGAAAGGCAGTTGAACCGAGCCAGCCGGAACGCGCCGCAGATCAGATAAATCGAGGCGATGAACCAGCCGAGCTCCGCGTATTCGTCGGGCAAAACGTCGTGCAACACCACGCGATGCACTAGAAACGCCGGGGCGACGCCGAACGAAATCAAGTCCGCCAGTGAATCGAACTCGCGGCCGAACGGGCTTTCGTGTCCGCCCATACGGGCGACCCGGCCGTCGAACAGATCGAAGATGCACGCGAGCAAAATCGCGGCGAGCGCGAACTTGATGGGCATCCAGTTGACGAAACCGGTGGCGTCGGGCTCCAGGTTGGCCTCGACGATTTTGGTGAGCGCGACGAAGCCGCAGAACAAATTTCCCGCCGTCAGCAGGTTTGGCAGAAAATAAATCTTCAGCTTCACGTCCGAATTGTCGGTCGGCGGCTTTTGAGAAATCGGTTCGTTCATTTTAGTCGAAGGAAGCAATCACCGTTTCGCCGCCGACCACCCGGTCGCCGATCTTCACCTTGATTTTGGAGTTGCGCGAGAGATAAACGTCCACGCGCGAACCAAATTGAATCAGGCTGATGCGCTCGCCGCGCTGGACGGAATCGTTCTGTTGCACCCACGGCACGATGCGCCGCGCGATCAAGCCGGCGATGAGCCGGACGCCGATTTTTTCTCCCGGCGGCTCGACGGCTTCGAGGCCGAGCAGCACGTTTTCGTTGAACTTCGCGGAGTCGGCGTTGAGCGCATTCAAATACTGGCCGGGCGTGTGCTTGAAATAGGCGACGCGAGCGGTGACCGGCGCGTTTTGCACATGGATGTCAATCACCGACAGAAAAATCGAGAT
>CAZIFP010000354.1:0-2805 GCA_964538105.1 uncultured Bifidobacteriaceae bacterium | reverse complement strand
AAAAAAAGTCGCGGCTGGAAATCATTCCGCTGATTGACATCATGTTTTTCCTGCTGGCGTCGTTCATGATGATCAGCCTGCAAATGCAGATTGTCCGCACCGTCAAGGCGAATCTGCCCACGGCCACGCTAGCGACCTCCAGCACCAGGCCGGACATTGTGAACGTGCTGGTGAACCGCGACGGCCAGGTTTCCGTGGACAAAAAGGCGATTTCATTCGCCGACTTGACCACGCTGCTGACGAACCGTTACAGCGCGAACACGAATTTGCCCGTTTATATTACCGGTGCGCACGACGCCACGCACGGCTCGGTGGTATATGTTCTGGATTTAGTGAAACGCGCCGGCATCACGCACGTCGCCATCGCCGTCAAAGCCGCCCCCGACCAACCATGAAAAACTTCCAAGCCAACCTCCTTATCGTCCTCGCACTCGCACTCTGCGGTTTGTGCGTCTTTCAATGGTATGAGCAAACCATTCAGCGCAACGAAATCACCACCTTGAACGGGATGGTTTACGAAAAAAACGTCGCCTTTCAGGACGCCACCAATTCTGTCGCCACGCTGAACCATCAGGTCGCGCAGATGGACGCGCGCATCACTGAAATCAAGGCGGCAGCGGCGACGAATGAGCAACTGGTCGTCTCGCAAAAGGCCGAAATCATCAAACTGCAATTCGCGAACGAAAATCTCACCAACGAAATCGCGCAATACCAGGCCGCCGTGGACACGCTCACGGCCAAATTGAAGGAAGCCTACACCGGCATCGAGCAGCAGAACGAAACCATCACCAACCTCGTCTCCCAGCGCGACGACGTCGTGAAAAAATTCAACGACGAGGTGAAGGACCGGAACGACGTCGTGGCCAAATACAATGATTTGGTGAAACAGGTGCAAACGCAGCAAAGCGGCAACACAAAACAATGAACATTTTCATGTCCATTGGTATTCTGCCAGCCTGAATCACAAGCTGGCCTGCGACCTTTTGGATTACGACGATTATTTTTGTTCTTTACCTGATCACCGAGGCGGCCTGCCGCTTTATTTTTAGGATCTGACCGGCAAAGCCTTGGATGAATGGCTTGCAAGGAAAACATTGTTTCCATTTTACGGAAGTTTTAAGATGAAATATCGGGAAGGATAAATGAGCAAGATTTCAATCGTCAAAGAAGCGGCGGAAAAGGCCTTCGCCGCCGAGTCCGACAGAACCGCGCGTCTGTTGCGGAAGGCGGAAACGTTTGCCGCAGGCATAACCATCGTCATTGGCTTTCAATTGCTGGACGTTAAAACCCTGCTGGAATCCGCTTCGCAACCGGTAAAAGTTTTATCTTACCTGTCGCTGGCGGTCTTGTTTATTTCTTTGGTTTTCGCCTTTCGTGGAATGCAGCTGAAAGGTTATGCGGATTATCCCCGCGGCAAAAAACTTTGGGACAACTTGAAGCCGGAAAACATCCCGGAAGAAGCGGCGCAAGAGGCGCTCGTGCAATTGCTCCTGGAAACCAGGGAGCAGAACGCGCGGTTGAACGACGCCAAAGTCAAATCGCTGGCCCGTTGCGGCTGGCTGCTCTTCGCCGGCTTTTTGCTGGTCGCCGGCAGCCAGTTGCTGGACGCCTTCGTGGACACATTGACCTGATCAAATACGCAAAATTAACGCACTCCAACTTGGCGTCGACGGTCAATGTCAGGCAGCCGATTTGTCCCTTGAGTTCTTCGAGCCGTCGGTCAGCCAGTTTTCGATCATTCGTTTTTAGTGAGCGACGAAATTGCTTGCCGTTTTTTAGGTAAGGGCATAATACGCGCCCGATGATTCAAGCCCATACAGGTTCTATGTGACCATCCAAGACATGATATGTGCCTTCTCATCTGCATACCAATTTTCGATCTTCGGTCTATGCCGGCCTTGTTATTTGTCAACGGCGTGATCCGCTTGATCAAGCACTTCCCGCACTTTTTGCGCCAATGCAGAAGGCGTGAACGGTTTTTGCAGCAGCGCCTCGCCTTTGTCCATCACGCCTTGATGAACGATGGCATTTTCGGTATAGGCGGAGGTGAAAAGAATCCGGATGTGCGGATACATTGTCCGCACACGGTCCGCCAATTCTTTGCCGGCCATATGTGGCATCACGACATCGGTGAACAATAAATCAATGTGACTGCTGTCGCGCCTCTGGTGCAAGCTCATGGCATCAATGCCATTAGACGCCACCAAAACCGTATAGCCCAGTCGTCGCAACAATGTCGCCGCCATTTCCCGCAGGGCGGGATCATCCTCGACCAGCAGAATGGTTTCCGTTCCGCGCGGCATGCCGGGCGAATTGAGATGTTGTTGTATGGAAGTTTTTACCTGCTGTTCAGCCTGTGGTAAATAGATTTTAAAAGTTGTGCCCCGTCCCGGTTCGCTATAAACGTGGAAGTTCTATCAACGCCTGTTTTCGACAGGAAATCCGGCTTAGAATCAGAAAGTCCGTTGTTTCGTGAGCCACTGGATCTGGTTTTGGGCATGTATGCCAGAAACGATGAGGATTTCCTTTTGTTTCATTACGACAGCAGAAGGTTCGAACTGGTTCCTCAATAATCCGCGCGTGGGATTGGCATTGATATTTCGCCCCTGCCTGTGCGTCTTGGCCAAACGCCTGCGCGACGTTTGTCGGCAATTCTAATGGCGGCAGTGGGCAGGTGTCCACTTGTCCTGTTTCAATACACTTTTGTATGGCCGACTGGCTTTTGAGACAGATTTGAGGAAGAACCGGCTGGTTTCCTTCAAAGGTTCGCGAGAGACTGGCAAAGGTTCGCGAGAGACTGGCAAA
>CAZIFP010000353.1:0-2829 GCA_964538105.1 uncultured Bifidobacteriaceae bacterium | reverse complement strand
GACGTGCGGATCATCAGCGCGTATTTTCTGCCGACGCGGCGGGTGCGCCGGGACTTGCTGCGCGTGGCGCGGCGCGGCGGCCGCGTGCAACTAGTGCTGGCCGGAAAATCCGACGTGCCAGTTTCCCAACTGGCGGCCCGGAGCCTGTATCATCGCCTGTTGAAGGCGGGCGTGGAGATTTATGAATATCAGCCGCAGATCCTGCACGCCAAGCTGGTTCTCGCCGACGGCACCACCTATGTCGGCTCGTCCAATCTCGACATCCGCAGCCTCAATCTGAATTACGAACTGATGCTGCGCTCCGAGGATAAAACCACCGCCGCCGAAGCGCAGGAAATTTTCGAGCGCGTGCTGAAACATTGCAAACGAATTGAACTTCACCAGTGGCGTAAGGCCCAAAGTTTCTGGTCGCGCTGGAAAAACCACTGGGCGCATTTTCTGCTGGCGCGGATTGATCCCTTTGTTGCTTTGCGCCAGTTCCGCACGATGAAAAAGTAGGAGGACTACGGCCTGATCGTAAACAGGCCCAGTAAAATCAAGGTAATCACCAGCAGCGCCATGGCACCATTCTAACCGGAAACCCGCACCGTTGATATGGGGTGTTCTACCCGTCAGCAAAAGGCCGCTCAAGCAAATGCGCGGCCTTTGTAATTGGTGTTTTGTGAAAATTCATTTCACAAAATTTCAATCCCGGGTTTCGGTTGTTTGTGCCAAAACCGGTGCCGCCCCGTTTCCGGTGAAGTGATAAGCCGGCGCGAAGATCATTTTTCGGTCTCCCGCCATGAACCACAGCTTCAGCATCCCGCCGTTGCTGTCCACCGGCGTGGCTTTGGCGTCAATGTGCCGGCTCTTGCCGTCCTTGCCGTTCGTCGTGGCGGTTCCGATGATTGCCACGACTTTTCCCAGGTTCATCACGGCCAGCGACTCATCTGAAACAACAATAGCCAGCCGGCCGGTTTCATTTTTCAAGAAATAGGGAAACACCTTGATCTTGTAATCTCCCGTGTAAACGCCGTCCACGCGTTGAAGTTCACCAATGATCAGCGTGGCTTTGCCACCGCCAACCGGCATGGAACTGGGATCAATCATGAGCATACGACCCGCCGAGGCGGAGTTTGTTAAAACTGGTGCTGCGTTGGTTCTTTCCGAGTCTGTTGCTTTTGATTCTATTTTTGAGAGCAACAATGCGAACACTTCTTGATAAAGGTTCTGCATGTCATTGCCCAAACTGGCCAGCGCCCGGGCGCGCTCCGGTTGCGGCTCATTTGTGCTCGTTACTTCCGCCAGGTGCCAGCCATAGCTCAACGCCTCGGTCTGGGTCAAAAGCAGGGTGAGTTCAAAAGTGTCGCCGCTCTGGCTCAATAATTCCTTTTTCTTGGTGGCCGCAATGGCATCGCGCGTGGCCAGCTCGCCGGGTGGCAGCCCGATGTCATCCAGGCTGATGGTCGGATCGTCCTTGGCAAATGCCTCCAGCAGTTTTGCGCCGGTCCCGGAGGTTGTGGCGATTTTGTTCACCAGTTGTTTGACGTCGGCGTGTTCGGGCCGGATGAACCGCAGCAGGCTGACATCTTTTTGCTCATTGAGCAGTTGATGGAGCAGGCTGTAGCCGTTGTTTCGAATGGATTGCGCCGCAATGCTTCTGGATGGAGCCATGGCCTTGGGCGATTGACAGCCGGTCAGCAGACCGGCTGTCAACAGCATCATTGCGGCCAATGACGGAATGATCTTCATCCGAAGTATTTGGATTTCGGATTATTTGCAGCCGCAGCTGGAATATTCCTTGATGGCTTTTTCCACGGCTTCGCGGGTTTCGCCCGTGGTCTTCTGGATCCGGCCGATCAGTTCGTCCTGTTTGCCATCGGCGTATTGGAGGTCGCTGTCCGTGAGCTTGGCCCATTTCTGTTTCAGCTTGCCCTTGGTGATGTTCCAGTCGCCTTTGATTTCGAGTGTGTTCATAGCAGTTCCTTTGGGGTTTTGTTTCCATTCATCGTGACCACGAAAGCTAACGCGTGGGCTATCCGATCGCCATGGGGTGAAACCCTACCGCGGATTGTGAGAGTAGGGTTGCGCCCCATGGCGAGAACCCGGCACGTCGTGTATGGTTCTCAGAATGGAAGGAATCTGTAATGGATAAGACCGTCGTCGCTTTTTGGCTGACATTGATTGGGGTGCTTTGTTGGGTTGTTTGTTTTTGGTGGATGTATCGGATTTCAAACAAACAGAATGCCCTTTTGGATCAACTTCACGCGCAGGGCAAGCGCATCGAAAAACTGTCCAAGCTCGAACACGACCTCATCAAGGAAGTGCATCCGCAGGTTGGTGAGATCAAGGACGGAATGGATGCGATGGTCGCTGCGGTGAAGGAGAATGCGGAAAGCAACTCCGCGTTACCCAAGAACAAGTAGGTGTGTCAGTGGGTTGGCGTGCCAAATTTGAGAATGCGAGATACCGAGCGTGCAATCATCAGTTCTTCGTCCGTACGGATGACGCGTACCGCGGCCGGGCTGGTGTCCGTGGAAATCACTTCCGCATTGGCCGCATTGCGGGACCCGTTCAGTTTGATGCCCAGGAAGTCCAGCCCCTCGCAAATCCGCGCGCGAATGGATGGGCAATTCTCACCGATGCCGCCGGCAAACACCAGCGTGTCCAGTCCGCCGAGCGCGGCGGCGAAGGACCCCAGCCACTTTTTCGCCTGGTAGCAGAACAGCGTCACAGCTTCCGCTGCCCGCACGTCAGCGGCTTCTTGCGCGAGCAAGTCCCGCATGTCGGAACTGGTTTCCGAAACACCGAGCAACCCGGACTTGTGGTTCACCATATCGTAGAACTGTT
>CAZIFP010000352.1:0-2834 GCA_964538105.1 uncultured Bifidobacteriaceae bacterium | reverse complement strand
TCACGGCGGCCAAGGACAAGAACAGCGGCCGGAAGCTCATGGGCTTCGGCCACCGCGTCTATAAAAACCACGACCCGCGCGCCAACATCATCAAAAAGGCGTGCGACGATGTGCTGGGCAAGCTGCACATCACCGACCCGCTGCTGGACATCGCCAAAAAACTCGAGGAGGTGGCGCTTAAGGATTCGTATTTCGTCGAACGGAAATTGTATCCGAACGTGGACTTTTACAGCGGCATCATCATGCGCGCCATCGGCATTCCGATGGAGATGTTCACCGTGATCTTCGCCATCGGCCGGATGCCCGGCTGGATCGCGAACTACAAGGAAATCATGGAGGAGCCGAAAAGCCGCATCTACCGGCCGCGCCAGATTTACACCGGCCCCACGCTCAACCATTACGTTCCGCTGGAAGCACGGAAATAAAGTTTTAAGGTCCGGCCGGAAAATCCCCGTGCAACTTGGAGGTAAAAGGGCTATATTCCGCCGAAATTGATTCGCATTTGCCGTGAAAAAAATCCTGATTATTGACGATGAAGAGTGGTTGCGTGAGATGATCCAACTCGCGTTGCGCCAGCGCGGTTACGAGGTGATCGAGGCGCACAACGGCCACGACGGCATCGAGAAGGCGCGCGCCGAACTGCCCGACCTCATCCTCTGCGATGTCAACATGGGCAAGGTGGACGGCTACCTCACGCTCGCCGCGCTCCGCACCGAGGCACCGACCGCCGCGATCCCCTTTATTTTAATGACCGGCCTGGCCGACAATGCCGGGATGCGGCATGGCATGGAACTCGGCGCGGATGATTATCTGCCCAAGCCGTTCACGACCGAGGTGCTTTACGCCGCCGTGGAAGCGCGCCTGAAAAAATCCCAGACCGTTCGCGACGAGGCCGAGAGCAAGCTCCGCCATCTGCGCGACAACATCAGCCTGATGATGCCTCACGAGATGCGCACGCCGCTCAACGGCATCATCTCCAACGCCGACCTGCTCGCCACGTCCGCCGCCACGTTGCCGGCCAAAGATGTCACGGAAATCGGACAGGACATCCTGAAATCCAGCCAGCGGCTCGAACGGCTCATCGAAAATTTTTTGATTTACGCGCAGCTCGAGCTGATTGCCGCCGATCCGAAAAATGTTCACGCGCTGCGGATTGGAAAACTCGACAAGCCTGTGGCGGTCATCAATGCCGCCGCCGCCGCCCAGGCGTCGCAGGCGGGCCGCCAGAATGATTTGAGCATCGAGGCGACGGATGTTCCGGTGCCGATGTCCGACGAGTATTTCACCAAGATCGTAAATGAACTCGTGCAGAACGCGTTCAAATTTTCCGAGCCGGAAACGCCGGTCCAGGTCCGGCTGGCCGAGACGTTCAACGGCATGGAATTTTCCGTGACCGATCAGGGCAGGGGATTCTCCACCGAGCAGATCCGGCGCATCGGCGCGTATATGCAGTTCGACCGGAAGTTGCAAGAGCAGCAGGGACTCGGTCTGGGATTGGTCATCGCCAAACGTCTGGCCGACTTGCACGGCGGCACGCTTTCCATCGAAGCACGAAAAGATTCGGGCACGACCGTCACCGTAAAACTGCCCAAGGCGAAAACGGACTGACCGTTTCAAAATGGCAGCCGCGTGTAAAGCCAGACCAGTCCGCGTTCGGCCAGTCCGCCCGCGAGAAAAACAATGACGATTCCCACCACCGGCGCAAAATCCACCTTGCCGGCACGCAACGGAATTTTCCTCAACGGTGACAGCAACGTCTGCGCGGTCGCGTTCACATAACTCCAGAGCGGGTGTCTGCCAAAATAAATATAGGTGTTCAGCAGATGCAGCACGAGCAGCGCAGCGGCAACCAGTTTCCAGGCCAGATAACCGCCGAAGCCGATGACCAGCGACTCCTCTATGCGGTGCGCGGCGGAAACGGATTGCGGGATGATTTCCAGCCGGACGAGAAGCCAGCTTGCCAGCCACCAAACCAACGTCGTGCCGACGAACGGCGAAATGATTTTTGCCCAGCCCGGCCAGCCGTCAATGCCGCCCAATGGCATCCGCACCAGCCGGTGGATCGGACCGGCGTTTGCAGGTGATCCGGCCAGAAGCGAAAGCAGGAGCAGCCACAGATAAAAAATTCCGAGCGTCAGGCCAAAACTGAAAAAGGAAAATAAAAGCATCCGCCCGAACAGATCGCTGCGGAACGAAAGGGTGATGACGCCCAGGTCCAGTTTGCCCGTCCAATGCGCCGCCGGACCGATCTGCCAGTAAAACACCGCGCGCAAAACCAGCAGCCCGCCGATGGCCGCCAGCAGATGCCAGCGCCGGAAACGCGACGGCGCGGCGCGGCGCAACGTGCCGACCAGCGTGGCCGGCGTCCGTTTGTGGATGGGATCGAACGGCAGCGAACGCCATTTGATCCACAGCAGCAGCCCGGCGAGGTTCAGGATGAAATCAACGATGGACACAGTTTGTTAAATCGTTGAAAGGTTAAATTGTTGAATCGGTTCAACCATTCAACCAATGAACCATTCAACCAATCACATCATCTTCAAAAGCGTGTCCGCCATTTCGCTCGGCGTGACGGCGACGCCGATGCCGGCGGCCTTGAAGGCCGCAATTTTCGCCTCCGCCGTGCCTTTGCCGCCGCTGACGATGGCGCCGGCGTGGCCCATGCGGCGGCCGGGCGGCGCCGTTGCGCCAGCGATGAAACCGGCCACGGGCTTCTTGCAATTTTTCTTGATCCAGTCGGCGGCTTCCTCTTCCGCGCTGCCGCCGATTTCACCAATCATAATTATCCCCGTCGTCTCCGGGTCGTCGTTGAAAAGCTTGATGACGTCGAGGTG
>CAZIFP010000351.1:0-2850 GCA_964538105.1 uncultured Bifidobacteriaceae bacterium | reverse complement strand
CGTTGAAACGGGCGGCGATGGATTTGCCGCGCATTACGGTCACGTCCGCACCGAGCACGACCAGCACCGTCAGCGTCACGATGGTTTCCGGCGCGGCAAGCTGAAGGATTTGCAGGTAGTTCACCGGGTTCATTGTGAACCTCCTTTCACCAGCAGGCGCGCAAACATTGATAGCGGCGAGTTAAAACACGGTTCAATCCAGTTCATTAGCAAGCCGGGGAAAAGTCCGATGACCAGCGACGCGCCGATGAGCATCACCGCGCCGAAACGTTCTGGCATGGAAATCGGTTCCAGCGGATGAGCGTGGTCAACCGGCTTCGGCGGCGCGTCGGAATAAAATCCTTTCTGTATCGCGCGCAGCGTGTAGGCCACGCCGATGAGGATGCCGACGCCGGAGAGAATCGTCAGCTTCGGGAAGACCGTCCATGCGCCCATCAGCACTTGAAATTCCGCGACGAAACCGCTGAAGCCGGGCAGGCCCATCGAGGCGATGCCGGCGATCACAAACGTCACGCCCGCGAACGGCAGCAGTTTTCCGAGCTGCATGGTTTCGAGATCATTGAAATCGCGCGTGTGCGTGCGGTCATAAACCATGCGGCCGACCACGCCGAAAAGCAGGCCGGCAATGATGCCGTGCGAGAACATTTGCAGCACCGCGCCGTCGAGGCCGATGGTGTTGAGCGTCGCGAGGCCGAGCAGCACGAAGCCCATGTGGCTCACGCTGGAATAGCCGATGACAAATTTGAAGTCGCGCTGCACGAGCGCCACGCCCGCGCCATACACGATGCCGGCGACGGCGAGACAGGCGATTTCGCCCTGCCACATCCGCACGCCTTCGGGAAACATCACCATCGCCACGCGCAGGCAGCCGTAAGCGCCGAGCTTCATCACCACGCCGGCCAGCAACATGGAACCGGCGGTCGGCGCGGCGACGTGACCGGTCGGCGCCCACGTGTGAAACGGCCACATGCCCGCGAGAATTGCAAAGCCAACGAACACCAGCGGAAACACCCAATGTTGAAACGCGATGGGAAATGACACTTCCGATAATTCGGTCAAATCCAGCGATGCGTGGCCAAGCTGGCCTTTGGCCACAACCCACGCGGCGATCAAGCCGATGAGCACCAGATGGCTGCCGACGAATGAATACAACGCCAGCTTCATCGCGCCGTATTCCTTGCGCGTGCTGCCCCAGCGCGCGATGAGGAAATATTTCGGGATGATCGTCAGTTCATAGAACACGAATAGCAGCAGCACGTCGAAGCTCAGGAACACGCCATATACGCCGCCGATGAGCGCGAGATAGAAGGCAAAAAATTCCTTCGTCCGTTTTTCGATGTTCCACGAAAATAAAATTCCGCTCACGGCAGCCAGTCCGGTCAGGACGACCAGCACCAAGCTGATGCCGTCGGCGGCCAGATAATAATTCGCGCCGATGCTTGGAATCCAAGGAACTTTGACAATCGTGGTGACTTCGCCGGGATTGGCCTGTTGGATCGCGCCGACAAACGCCACCACACAACCGGCGATGGCCGTGAGCAAGGCGACGATGCGGGCGGCGCGCGCGTTGTCGCGCGGCAGGAGCATCAGCACCAGCACCCCGAAAAACGTTATGTAGATTGTCCAGGCCAGCATTTTAGAAATTCAGTTGTTGCACCAGTTTCAAGACGGTCGCGTCAACCGCGCCCAAAATAAATTGCGGCCAGACGCCCAGCACGAACATCAGCGCAATGCTCGGCAGGACGAGAAAACGTTCGGCGGTCGTGAGGTCGGGCATTTTCGCCCAGCGTTCGTTCAGCGGGCCGCAGAACACGCGCTGGATGAGCGTCAGCAGGAAAATCGCGGTGACGAGCAGGCCGATGGTCGAAATCGCCGCCGCCCACGGCGCGAGCGGGAACACGCCTTTGAAAATCAGGAACTCGCCGACGAAGCCGTTCAGTCCCGGCAAGCCGAGCGAGGAGAAAATTGAAATGCCCATCAGGCCGGTGAACACGGGAATGATTTTGCGGAGGCCGCCGAAATCATCGAGTCCGCGCAAACCGCCGGAGCGTCTTTCGAGGAGCGCGACGAAGAGGAACAGCGCGGACGCCGTGAGACCGTGGTTGAACATTTGCAGCAGCGCGCCGTCGAGCGCGGCGGCTTTTTGCAGATCGGAATTATTCACGCCGGTCGCCACGGCCGTCGCCGCGAACAGCGCGAGCAGGCAGTAGCCGAGATGGTTGATGGACGAATACGCGATGATGCGCTTGATGTCTTTTTGCGCGAAAGCGGCGCAGGCCGAGAGCACGATGGTCGCCACCGCGAGCCAGAGCAGCGGCGTCAGCACCTGCCGGATTTGGTCGGGGAAAATCGGCAGCAGAATCCGCAGGAAACCATACACGCCCATTTTCGACATGACGCCGGTCAGCAGCATCGTCACCGGGCTGGGCGCTTCGGAATACGCGGCGGGCAGCCAGGTGTGAAACGGGATCAACGGCACTTTCACCGCGAAGCCGAGGAACGCACCGAAGAAAATAATCAGGCCGATATTTTTCCAGCCGAACGAGGCTTGCAGCTTGGTGATGAGAACACCGCTCTTTGCCATGGCAGCGAGTTCGATGAAATCAAAACTGCCGGTCGCCAACCGGATGGCAAGGAAACTCAAGAGCAACGCCACGCTGCCGACCATCGTGTAGATGAAAAATTGCGTCGCCGCTGGGCCGCGTTTCGGGCCGCCCCAGAGTTTGATCAAGAAAAATGCAGGGATCAGGCCGAGTTCCCAGAAAAGGAACCAGTGAAAAAAATTCAGCGCCGTAAACGTGCCGAACAAACCGGCTTGCAGCCACAAAATGAGCGCGTGATAAACGTGCG
>CAZIFP010000350.1:0-2856 GCA_964538105.1 uncultured Bifidobacteriaceae bacterium | reverse complement strand
AAATCAATCGCCAGTCCGATGAGAATCGGCACGAACGTGATCGTCAAAATGTTCAAGTGTCCGACTGTCGCCGTCGCGAACGCCAGCGTATAGGCCAGCCCGACCACGAGGCAGATCGTCGCCTTCACCGGCCGGCCGGTTTCGCTGTAGCCGTAAATGAAAATCAGCGCGCACAAGACCAGCGCCACGATGCTCGCGACCGTCGTGTCCTTTTGCGACTGCGCCATTTCGTCGTGTTCCAGCACCGGTTCGCCGGTCAGGCCGACATTCAAGCCGGGAACTTCGCTTTGCGTTTCCAAGATCAACTGCCGGATGCGCTCCACCGCCTTGCCATTCAAGTCATGGGTCACCGCGTGCGCCGTCACGAGGAAAATTTTCCCGTTGGCGAACGTGATGTAAGTCTTGCGCACCGCCTCGTCGCCCGCGTCGAACAGCGCCGTGACCCCCGGTGACGGCGGTGTGCCGGGCCGGTTCAGGCTTGCGTCCGCCTGCGTCACGATGCGCGTCAGCGCGGGCAGCGAGCCGACCAGCGATTCCGTCTGCGCGTTCGTCTCGCGTGGCGCGGTGCGGAAGGCCGTGTTGATCTGGTCAAAAAATGAAACTAGGTTTGTAGTCTGCGTGAACTGGCGGATGAACGGCGCGTCGTCCTGCAGCGTGACTTTCAAGTTGCGCAGATCCGTTTCCGGCACGAACAGCAGGGCTTTCCGGCCCATCATCGGCAAGTCGCCTTTGTAAAAAACATCGGTGAACAGGTTGGTCTCGGCTTCCAGCTTCGCGCCGATCCGCTCGGCGAACTGCCGGTTTTTCTCGATAGTTTCGCTTTCAATCACGACCACCAGGTCGCTTTGCTGCGGAAATTCCTTTTTGAGCCGGAGAAAATTCTGGTGGTATTTTTTGTTCGAGCCGACGAGGTCGTCGCGGCTCGTGTCGAACTGGAGAAAAAAAACGGTGTAAAGGACGCACGCGACGAACAGCGCGATCTGCGGGTAGAAAAACCAGCGCGGATGACGGCACACCGCCGCCGCCAGTCTGGCCAGCAACCGCCCCAGAAAAGAATCGGTGCTTAAAGCCTTCATGCTTCAGGCTGCCGCGCCGGGTCCGTAGCAACGATTAAACGATTCACAATTCAACGATTTTGCGCCTCGACCGCCACCGCCGTGCCGTAGCACAGCACCTCGGTGATGCCCTGCGCGATTTCCGTTGCGTCGTAGCGCACGCCGACGACCGCATTCGCGCCGAGCTGCCCGGCATGCGTGAGCATTTTGTTGAACGCCTCCTCGCGCGCCTGTTCGCACAAATCCGTGTAGAGTGAAATGTTCCCGCCGAAAATCGCCTGGATGCTTGCGCCGAAATTCCCGACGATGGACCGCGACCGCACCACGATGCCGCGCACGACGCCGAACGATTTGACCACGCGGTAGCCGGACAGTTCAAATGTCGTGGTGGTCAGTGGATGTGTCATGTTCATAATGGGGAAGATTGAACACGAGCGGGCGCACCGGCAAAAGCGAAAACTTCCCGCTGGTTCACGGCGAAAGCCAGTCGAATCCCGGCAGGTTTCTGATCACGGCGAAGACAAATGCCGTGGCGAGAAACAACCATAGAAATTTTGCAGGCACGTTGAATGTCGTCGCTCGGCCGGTTGTTTTTTGCCAGAGACAGCGGACGCCTGACAGGATCAGCGCGGCAAATGTCAGCACGAACAGCGCGTTGTCTTTCAGCGCCAGCCGAAAATCTCCGTGGAGCAGCGCATACAACGCCCGCGTCGAGCCGCAACCCGGACAATTCAGTCCCGTTAGCGAATGGAACAGGCACACCGGATAAAATCCGTGCGTGCTGGGATTGAAGAAAAATACCATCACGCCCACGCCGCTGGCTGTCACGCCGAGCACGATGAAGGCAAAAATTATCGGTGATGGCGGCGCGGATTTTTTTTGCGAAATGGATTTTGATTCGGCTTGCATGAAGACTTTTCAAAAACGTCCGAAGTTCCACATGACGTGCGGATGGATCGTGGCCAGCCGGAACAGCATCGAGCCTGCGCCGAGCAGCAGGCTCAAACCGGAGAGAACCAATCCGGCGATGGCCATGCCGCGACCTTCGTGCAGTTCGGGGTGCGCGTTGATCTGCGACAAACCGACCAGCGAGAACACCAGCCCAAGAATACCGAACGGAAATCCGCAGCAACAACAGACCAACGACAAAATTCCGAAAATCATCCCGGCCTGCGCATAGGAATTGGTTTTGGCCATCCGGCCGGCGGTGGCCGCGCCGCGCGGTGGTGGTGCGATGGTCGGCGGCGTGCCGGGCGCGGCAAAACAGTTCGTAAATTCCGGCAGCATTCCGACGAAATTCCAGTCCTTCGCGCCGTCCACAAAAACCGGCGTCTTGCGTTCGATGCGGCCTTCGGTGATCCAGGCGCGGATCTGCTCGCCGGTCACCGGGCCGTATTCCTGGCCGTCATCGCCGATGATTTTGTAAATCGCACTCATAAGTCCTCGCTTTCGCCGGTCGTGTGGCCGGTGTCGGAACACAAACCGCGTTTTGCCGCCGCCACAAACTCTAGCAGAACTTTCGCCGCCGGGCTGCTGAAATTTTTCTGCGCTTCGGCGATGACCGCCCGCAAATTTTTCCGGCTGCGGAACAAAGCGTGATAAAGCTTTCGCAATTCCAGCCGCTGCTCCGCCGAAAAACCAGCGCGCCGCAGGCCGACGGCGTTCAGGCCGCAAATTCCGTTGTCGCCGCGCGCGATGGTGAACGGCGGCAGGTCTTTGCTGATGGCCGAGCCGCCCTGCATGATGGCCAGCGTGCCGACGCGCACAAACTGGTGCACGAGGCAGTTGCCGGAAATGAACG
>CAZIFP010000349.1:0-2866 GCA_964538105.1 uncultured Bifidobacteriaceae bacterium | reverse complement strand
TTTTCATCATCACCGTGGCGGCGGCGGAAGTGGCGGTCGGCCTCGCGCTCATCGTGGCGCTCTACCGCAAACGCCAGTCCGCGCACGTCGAAGATTTGACCTCGATGAAACTCTGACGGATGAAAAACGAACTTTTTCCATGGCTGATCCTGTTCCTGCCGCTGCTCTCAGCGACAGTGATTGCGCTGTTCACGTTGCGCAGTAAAACCGTCAGCAGTCTTATTTCCATCGGCGCGGTCGCGGCGGGCTTTGTGATGACCTGCCTGTTCGTGAATGCCAACGGAATTCATTTTAGCGGTGAAACGTCCGTCAACTGGCTCACCATCGGCGGCTTGAACGTGGACTTCGGCCTCAAGCTCGATGCGTTGAGCATGATGATGCTGTTCGTCGTCACCGGCGTCGGCGGCTTGATCCATATTTATTCCTACAGCTACATGGACGAAGATGCGGGCAAGGCGCGCTTTTTCGCGTTCTTGAGTTTGTTCACGTTCTCGATGCTCGGCATCGTGCTGGCGAACAATTTTCTGATGACCTTCATTTTCTGGGAACTCGTCGGTGTGTCCAGCTACCTGCTCATCGGCTTCTGGTTTGAAAAACCCAGCGCCGGCGATGCCGCAAAAAAAGCGTTCATCACCAACCGCCTCGGCGACTTTGGTTTTCTCGCCGGTATTTTAATGGTTTGGGGTTTGCTCGGTTCGCTGAATTTTTCTGCGCTACAAAATGCAATGGTCGCAAATCCCGCCGCGCTCGGAGCCAGTGCCACCATCGCGGGTCTCTTAATTTTCTGCGGTGCGGCTGGCAAATCCGCGCAATTCCCGCTGCACGTCTGGTTGCCCGATGCGATGGAAGGCCCGACGCCCGTGTCCGCTTTGATCCACGCCGCGACCATGGTGGCCGCCGGTGTTTACATGCTTTGCCGCACGCTGTTTTTGTTCAACGCCGATTCGCTGCACGTCATTGCTTACATCGGCGGATTCACCGCGCTGCTCGCCGCGCTTATGGCCGTCCAGCAAAATGACATCAAGCGCATCATCGCCTACTCCACGCTCTCGCAGCTCGGCTACATGGTCATGGCTGTCGGCTTGAGCGGCCCGACACCTGCGATGTTCCATTTAACCACGCACGCCTTTTTCAAAGCGCTGCTATTCCTCGCGGCCGGCTCGGTGATCATCGGCATGCATCACGAGCAGGACATCTGGCACATGGGCGGACTGAAAAAGAAAATGCCCGTCACGTTTTGGACCTTCACCATCGGCGCATTGGCCTTGAGCGGCATTCCGCCGTTTGCCGGTTTTTATTCAAAGGATTCAATCCTCGCGCAATGCCTGGAACAGAAAAATTATTTGCTGTTCGCCGTCGCTGTGTTCGTCGCCGGGTTGACTGCGTTTTACACGTTCCGTTTGTTCTTCGTCGTTTTCTTCGGCAAGGAAAAAACCGACCATGCCAAGCACGCGCACGAATCGCCGCTGATCATCACCGCGCCGCTGGTGATTCTAGCCACTTTCGCGACCATCGGCGGTTTCATCGGCATCACGAACAACTACGGTTCGCAATTCGCCGCCGACCACGAAACGCTTTCGCTCATGCAGCAGTTGTTCGAACCGCTGAAAACTCCGGTTCCGATGTTGATTGGCATCGGCGTTGCGCTCGCCGGAATTTTCCTCGCGTTCTCGCTTTATAAAAATGCCGCGACCGATCCGCTGCCCAAGAAGCTTGGTGGCCTCGCAACCGCGATGAAAAACAAATTTTACTTCGACGAACTTTACGAAGCCACTTTCATTCGCTTCCACGATTTTCTCGCCGCCGTCGCCGACTGGCTGGACCGCTGGATTTTGGAAGGCGCGATCATCGGTGCGATTCGCGGCGGCACGGATTTGAGCGGACGCGCGTTGCGCCTCGCGCAAACCGGCAACCTCCAGACCTACGCCTTCCTGTTCGTGCTCGGCGTGGCGCTGTTGCTCTATTTCGTTTTGGGAAAATAAAATGTCCATACTGACTTACATCGCAGGTTGGCCGCTGCTGGCGGCGTTGGCGCTCATCGTCGTGCCGCGCAATTACCGCGTCATCATCCGCGCCATCGCGGTGCTGGCCACGCTCATCTCGGCGGTGCTGGCGGTGAAGATGTTCGCGCAGTTCGTGCCCGGCG
Organism: uncultured Bifidobacteriaceae bacterium; assembly: GCA_964538105.1. Lineage (GTDB taxonomy): Bacteria > Verrucomicrobiota > Verrucomicrobiia > Limisphaerales > UBA11358 > UBA11358. The sequence continues at coordinate 720 of CAZIFP010000349.1, read as the reverse complement.
CGAACGGCTTCCAGTTCGAGCAGCAAATCCCGTGGGTCGAATCGCTCGGCATCAGCTATCACGTCGGCGTGGACGGCTTGAACGTCGGCCTGATTTTGATGGGCGCGATCGTCGCCTTTGCCGCCGCGCTTTGCTCGTATGAAATCCAGACGCGCGAAAAGGAATTTTACATCCTGCTGCTCGTGATGAGCGGCGGCATCCTCGGCGCGTTCGCATCGCTGGATTTATTCTTCTTTTATTTCCTGCACGAACTCGCGCTGGTGCCCACCTTCATCATGATCGGCGTCTGGGGCCGCGGCGAAAGGAAGAACTACGCAACGTTCCAGATCACGCTGTATTTGAGCATCGGCGCTCTCATCGCGCTGATCGGCCTCATCGCGCTTTACCTGCAATCCGGCGCGAATACCTTCGACATCCCGAAAATCATCGAACACGCCAAGACCAATCCGCTCGCCGTCAACGCGCAAAACTTCATCTTCCCGCTGTTGCTGTTCGGCTTCGGCATTTTAGTTTCACTCTGGCCGTTCCACTCGTGGGCGCCGCTCGGTTATGGCGTCGCGCCATCGCCAACCTCCATGCTCCACGCCGGCGTGCTAAAGAAATTCGGCCTCTACGGTTTGATCCGCATCGCGCTGCCGCTGTTGCCGCAGGCCGCACAAAGCTGGGCACACGTCATCGCGTGGCTCTGCGTCGGAAACATTTTGTATGTCGGCTGGGTCG
>CAZIFP010000348.1:0-2902 GCA_964538105.1 uncultured Bifidobacteriaceae bacterium | reverse complement strand
TCTTTCGGGTCATCCGGTAACAGCTTTTTCTGACTTTTTTAACGGGCTGCTAGGCAAATTCAGCGTCACGGATGCCGAGAAATACATCGAGCGGCTGGTGCAGGCGGGCATCTTGTGCCGCTATAACCAGGATGACTCGGCCACGCCGGAATCAATGCCGATCATGGAAGTCACCGGCGGCTATGCCGGCACGGCACCGGTGATGGAATTGCTTGTGAATCCAGACGATGAAGCAAGGGCGCGGGAAATCATTGGCGGGGACAGCCAAGTTTGATTTATGCCATACCCTCGCTCCAGAAAACAAATCCGGTCATGACCGACACAAAATCATCCTCCGCCAGCGCAACCGTTGTTACGGTCGGAACTTTGTTGTTTGAAGGCTTTGAACTGCTGGATGTGTTCGGGCCGTTGGAAATGTTTGGCCTGCTGGAAGACCGGGTGCGGCTGGTGATGCTGGCGGAAGATCCCGGTCTTGTGCGGAGCCATCAAGGGCCGGTCGCGCTGGCCGACTCGGCGTTGGGAGAAGTCCGGCGGCTGGATGTGTTGCTGGTTCCCGGCGGCATGGGAACGCGGCGCGAAGTCTTGAACCCGGAATTTTTGGCCGGCCTCGCGGCGGCAGCGCAAGCCTCTGCGTATGTCGCCAGCGTCTGCACCGGAAGCGCGTTGCTGGCCCGCGCGGGTTTGCTGGACGGAAAGCGCGCCACGTCCAACAAGCGGGCTTTCGGCTGGGTCAAGTCGCAGGGGCCGAAGGTGGACTGGGTGGCCGAGGCCCGATGGGTGGAGGATGGGAAGTTCTTTACGTCGTCGGGCGTGGCCGCCGGCATGGACATGGCGCTGGGTTTGATCGAGCGGTTGTTTGATCGGGCCATGAGCGAGGAAATCGCGAACCGGGCGGAGTATGAATGGCATTCGGTCGGCATCATGACCGTTCGCAAAACTTAACGGACTCATTTGAGACCTTGCGCCAGGCGCGGAAATTTTTATTTAATCATATCAAGTCAGCAGTTAATATAATCCTATGAAAAGTCCCACGGTCATGCCGCTGCCAGGCTTCATCGTTTTTTTTGTATGAGGCTGTTGAGCGTGTCCACCCATAAACAAAGGATCCAGCCATGAGCATTCAACCACCACCTTCCAGTCGTCCGCGCGAAATCAGCGTGGCGGAACCGGTCGCCCCGGCGCTCGAACGCGTGAAGCAGATGCTGTTCAAACCGTTCGGCCTCGCCAAGTGGATCACCATCGGATTCTGCGCGTGGCTCGCCGATCTCGGCGAATCCGGCGGCGTTGGTGGCGGTGGGAATTTCAACACGGGCAATCATTTTGGCGACCACGACGGCCAGCCGGCGGAACAACTCCGGCAGTTTTATCACAAGGCCAGCGATTATGTGATGTTCAACCTGGGCTGGATCATCCCGGTAGCGATTCTGCTGGTGCTGTTCGGCGTGGCGCTATGGCTGCTGTTGTTGTGGTTGAGCAGCCGGGGAAAATTCATGCTCCTGCACTGCGTGGCGCTGGACAAGGCGGAGGTGGCGGAGCCGTGGAGCCAGTTTGTCAACGAGGCCAACAGCCTGTTCCGGTTTCGCATCGGCCTGGGTTTAATCGGGATGATTTTAACGCTGCCGCTGGTGGTGTTCATGCTGCTGGCCATCCTGCGGATGGTTTTGCAGGGCGAAGCGGATGTGGCCGGGGTGCTGACGGCGGTGGGATTGGGGCTGGGGTTGCTGCTGGTGGCGGTGGTGCTGGCCGTCATCCGCAAGTTCCTCGTGGATTTTGTCGTGTCCATCCAATATCTGCGGAAATGCACATGTCTAGTGGCATGGCGGGAATTCTCTGTGCTGCTGGCGGAACATCCCGGACAGTTCGTGCTGTATATCCTGTTCCAGATCGTCCTGGGCATGGCCATCGGGTTCCTCGTCCTCGCGGTGGTGCTGGTGACGTGCTGCTGTGCGGGCTGCCTGCTGCTGCTGCCGTTCATCCGCACGGTGCTGCTGCTGCCGGTGCTGGTGTTCAAGCGGGCGTATCCGCTGTATTACCTCGCGCAGTATGGCTACGACGTGTTTCCAGCATTGCCGGCCGCATCTCCGGCACCACCGCCGGCCGGCCAGCCGAGCGCTTTGCCTTGAAACATACGCGACGTGCAGGCAATCTGCGCGGCCAATGAAGCAACTGTTTGCGCTGTTCGTTTCGGCTCTCCTCACGCTCGGTGGGTTGACCATGCATGCGGCGCTCATCAACGGCCACAACTACACGCCGATCGGGGAGTGGGCGCACGCGAACGGCTTTTACGGTTTCACCCGCGACCACGGCCATGAAATTGTTTTGACCAACCGCACGGCGCAGCTCGTGTTTGACGTGGATTCGGCGCAGGCGGAAATCAACGGCGTGAACGTCCGTCTGTCGTTTCCGGTGGCGAACGCAAAAGGCGTGCCGCTTATCGCGCAACTCGATCTGGACAAGACCATCCGCCCGCTGCTGTATCCGTCGCGCTATGTCGGGCAAAAAAAAATCGTGACCATCTGCCTCGACCCCGGCCACGGCGGCAAGGACACCGGCAACCGCGTGGGCGGCGCATTTTTCGGACACAGTGAAAAAACCTACACGCTCGCGCTCGCGCAGGAGCTGCGCGACCAGCTTAAACGCGCGGGTTTCAATGTCATTCTCACGCGCACCAAGGACGTGTATGTGGATTTGCCTTTGCGGCCGGACCTCGCCAACCAGCACGGCGCGGATTTGTTTGTGAGCCTGCATTTCAACGCCACGCAGGCCGCCAAGAACGAAGTCGAGGGGCCGGAGACGTATTGCATCACGCCCGTTGGCGCGGCGTCGTCCAACGCGCAGGGCGAGGGTGGCGACTATGGAGCGACTACGGCGAACCGCTCGGAATATCAAAGCCTGCTGCTCG
>CAZIFP010000347.1:0-2905 GCA_964538105.1 uncultured Bifidobacteriaceae bacterium | reverse complement strand
AATACGAGCGGTTACCTCAACGTGGCCGTGGGGCAGGACTCGATGAAATTAAACATGGTTGGCTATGAAAACGTCGCGGTCGGTCATTTGGCACTGGGAAACAACACCAATGATAGCGAGCTTGTGGCCATCGGCTATCACGCCCTTGAGAATGACAATGCTTACGGCCTCGGGTCTACTGGTTACAGCGGTGAGAACACAGCCGTTGGATTTGAAGCACTTCAAGCTGACAACCTAGGCGCTGACAACACGGCCGTTGGCTATATTGCACTTTTAAACAATACATACGGCGCCTGGAACACGGCCTATGGAGTTTATGCACTTTACTCCACCACGAACGGCGACTTCGACTTGGCGATTGGCGCGGGTGCGCTTATGAATATGATGACTGGCAATGATGATATTGGGATTGGTTATAACGCCGGTAACTACCTCACCTCTGGCTACGATGACATTTACATCGGCAACCAAGGCTCGGGTGCGAATTTTTCCAACACGGAAAATGGCGTCATCCGCATCGGCGACACTCAGACCGCCACCTATCTCGCGGGCACCGTCTTTGCAAACGGCATGGCCCTGACCAGTGACCGGAATGCCAAGGAGAATTTCAAGCCGGTGGACAATCAGGCGGTGCTGGCCAAGGTGGCGTCGTTGCCGGTGACGGAATGGAATTACAAGACGGATCAGGCGGGTGTGCAGCACATCGGTCCGATGGCGCAGGATTTCCAGGCGGCGTTTGGCTTGGACGGCAAGGATGACAAGCACATCTCCGTGGTGGACGAGGGCGGCGTGGCGCTGGCAGCCATCCAGGGGTTGAACCAAAAACTACAGGACGAGCTAAACCGCGAAGACGCCGAGAACGCGAAGTTGAAACAACAGAATGATTTGCTTGCTGAACGTTTGAATCAGGTGGAAGCTATCGTGAAACAGCTTGCAGCACGGAAATGAGGCAATCATGAAAAGAATATTTCTGCTTTTGGGTTTGCTGATGCCGGCATTCGGCTTCGCACAACAATATTCCATAGACTGGTATAAGGTCTCCGGCGGAGGTGGCACAAGCACCGGCAGCGTTTATTCCGTCAGCGGCACCATCGGCCAGCCGGATGCCAGCGGCGCAATGTCTGGAGGCAATTATTCCGTCACCGGCGGGTTCTGGTCGCTGATTCAAGTGGTGCAAACGCCGGGCGCACCGTTGCTCGCCATCACCTATGCCGGCAATCAGGCGATCGTCTCATGGAATCCTTCAGTAACGGGCTGGACGCTTCAGACGAACAACAATCTTTCCACCGGCACTTGGGGCAATTATCTCGGCGCAGTCGCCAACAACAGCGTCACCAACACCTCGTCCACCGGCACGGTGTTCTTCCGGCTCAAGCAGTAATTGATTATTATTGTGATGGAGAATTGGTTGGAGTCGGCGGCGTGTAGGTCGGCAGAGTGCCATCGAGCGCCTTTTTCACAAACACCCCAAATCGCGGCGACGGCGTGTAGTTCCAGTCCGAAATCAATCGCGGCCCGGCGGAGCGGTGCAAATCCCAGGCGGTATAAGACCATTGATGTTCCTGAATGGCCTGCAGGACGTGCAGAAGCCAGTTGTCGTCGGGTTCAATTTTGCTCGGCCCGGAGTTGCCGCCGAATTCAGTCACTATCACCGGCAGCTTGGCGGTCGCCGTCTCCATTTTTGCAATCCAAGTATAAACACTGTCGTGTTTGTTATCGTAGCAGTGGTTTGCATAAATAACGCCGTTGCCCTTGGGATCGGATAGCTGGCGGCCATCCAAAATGCCGGAGAAATCATAAGCCCAGTCGAGACCGCCGCAGATGACGACATTTTTCGCTCCAGTGGCTCGGATGGTGTCCAGCACCGCCTGCATGCCGACGCACTGATAATTTTTTGCCTCCATGTCCCAGCGATTTGGCTTGTCCGTGATCTGGCCGCCGTTGAGCCAGACATCCCAGGTGACATCGTGCGGTTCGTTATACAAGTCAAAGAGGACGGCCGGATTGTTCGCGTAAATTCGCGCGCAGGATTTCCAGAAGACCAGGCTGTTGGTATCGGGCATGGAATGCTGGCCGATGTTATTGCCCCATTCGTTGCAATCCGACCAGTGCAGATCAAGAATGATGTAACAATGCTGGGCGGCACACTCTTTCACGATCTGCTTGACCAAAGCGCGATAGGCTTTGCCGCCGTCGGTCTGCTCGCGTCCCTTGCCGAACCAGCGGTCCTGCGAAAGCGGCAAGCGGATGATGTTGACGTGCCAATCCTGGATGGCCACGTTGACCGTTTTGAGAATGTGCCCCTCGCCGTCGCTGGTGAATTCCATGCTGGCGGCATTGACGCCTTGCAGACGCACCGGATGATTCTGGCTGTCGAGAATCTGCGTGCCGGCCACTTTCAATGGCAGCGGCTTCCCTGCCCCTGCTGCGGTCTGGCAGCCGGTGATGGAAACCAGCGCGGCGGCGGCGAGAAGAAACATGGCGGCTGAACAAACACGCTTCATAAAAAATATGGTTGCTGATGATTGGATCGCCGCGAGCAATTGTCAACGGCAACAAAAAAGGCGCGGCTTTCGCCACGCCTTCGTAAAATTTCGTTTGCAAAACTACTTCGCAGGTTCGGCCACCACTTTTTCCTGCTTTTCATTCACGAGCGTCGCGCCCTTGCCGAGACGTTTGCGGAGGTAGGTCAGTTTCGCGCGACGCACCTGGCCCTGGCGCTCAACTTCGATCTTGTCCACGCGCGGCGAGTGCAGCGGAAACACGCGTTCAACGCCTTCGCCGTAGCTGATGCGGCGCACGATGAAAGTCTCGTTCAGTCCGTGTCCACGCCGGCCCATGACGACGCCCGCGAAAATCTGGATGCGTTCCTTGTCGCCTTCGACGACCTTGGTATGCACTTTCA